>JBAZNP010000002.1:0-78893 GCA_041649155.1 Patescibacteria group bacterium
GAGTGGCTTATTGAGTACAATTTCATAAGACCCCACCAAACCCTTGACTACCAAACACCCTTTGAGTACCTTGAGTATATATTAGGAAAACAACAAAAGTTGTTACCGATGTACTCAGCCAGTGCAATCTGTTGCAAAATAATTTTTGTAGTGCTATATTTCGTATTGTAGTCAAAGCATTCTCTTCCTAAACCATATGAAAGGAGGCTTGACCGAGTGAACGCTACAATAGAGCAGCCTGCCGGCCATGGGCATGCCATCGTCGCAGACTTGGTTGCGATTCTGAAGGCTTGTTATACTGGCGATAGTTGCTGCCTATTAGGAACGCTTTTTCAGGTTCCTGTTTGGCAGGATCAGAAAGCCAACGTTGGATTTTCATGGCGGCATGCTCACAGACCAAGCAGGCATCCTGCTTAGCCCAAGTATTATTTTCTTTCGCCCTAATCGTGGGGCAAACCAACTTTTCATAGCTGGCAGTAACACAGCTAAAGATAACTTTGGCTCGAAATCTGAGCTCAACAAACTATTTCGAACAACAATTAGGTATTGCACGTCAAAGAACCGTCCCGCGCCGCTTGTATAGGCGCGGGACATTTATTTTTACTAAGCCTATTTCCTTCCATATATTCCAATTAGTTCGCACTTATCCACAATATGGCCTTGTATCGCCCGATCAAGGTCTTTTTTCGTAGCTGTTTTCGGCAGATCGAGCAGAATATCCAAGGCATATAGTTTGAAAAAATATCTGTGCTCCCCAGAAGGCGGACATGGTCCGCCATAGCCGGTCTTGCCAAAGCTTGTCATACCGCAAACAGCTCCAATAGGCTGACAATTATCGCTATCAATTTCCTTTATTCCAGGTGGAATGTTCCAGACCGTCCAGTGTGTAAAAGTTCCACTTGGCGCATCAGAATCATCCATTATCAATGCCAAACTCACCGCTTCAGAAGGAACATCACAAATTTCAAGCGGTGGGTTAGTATTCTCTCCATCACAAGTATATTGAGATGGAATGTACTCACAACTTTCAAATTCAGAGCTTACTAGTTTCATATTATGAATATACAGCTTGCAATACCACTAATCATTATATTTTTTCCCTATATATAACAAAAAACGGCCAAAGCCGTAATTTTGTTATATTCTTAGATATTTTTTTAGAGACAACTGATTAACTGACTACTGACATTTTTTTAGAAACGAGCAAAGTGCGCAAAAGCTCTGTTTGCTTCTGCCATTCTATGAGTATCCTGTTTCTTCTTAATAGCAGCGCCTTCGCCATGATATGCGTTTACAAATTCACCAGCCAATTTCTCATACATTGGCTTGCCTTTACCTGCTCTGGCAGCAGTGATAATCCATCTCATCGCCAAAGTGTTGCGTCTATCTTTGCTAACTTCCATAGGAACCTGATAGTTAGCGCCACCAATTCTTTTGCTTTTTACCTCTAAGATTGGTCCAACGTTTTTAAGCGCTTGTTCAAAAATTTCCATCTCTGGAGTCTTAAGCTTTTCACTAGCACTTTTAAGTGAATTGTAGACAATCTGCTCAGAAACGGTTTTTTTACCGTTTAGCATGATGTAGTTGATGAATTTAGTTAAAACAACGCTGTCGAATTTTGAATCCGGTTCTAGACGATGTTTTTTAGTTTTTGCATTTCCTCTGCTCATATTTCAGTAGTAAGTTGTAAGTAAATCAGTTGTAAGTTTGTTCTTGTTTCTGGTTACTTATTCACTTAATCCTTATTTACTAATCGTTAGACTTCTTTACTCCGTACTTGCTTCTGGCTTTCTTTCTGTCTTTTACGCCAGTTAAGTCGAGTTTACCACGAACTATGTGATATCGCATACCGGGAAGGTCTTTTACACGACCGCCTCGAATCAATACAACTGAGTGTTCCTGTAATTGATGTCCTTCGCCGCCAATATATGCGTTCACTTCCATACCATTAGTTAATCTAACTCTGGCAAATTTTCGAAGAGCCGAGTTTGGTTTCTTTGGCGTCATTGTCCCAACTTTAATACAAACTCCACGTTTTTGAGGACAACCATCACTCACCTTTACAGGTTTGTTTTTTAGATGGTTAAAAGTCGTCTTTATTGCGGTAGTCTTGGTTTTATTTTGGGCCTTGGCGCGACCGTATTTAACTAATTGGTTTATTGTTGGCATATTTTATCTCTACTTTATTTAACTTTATCACTTTAACATAAATTTACTTTGCGGTCAATCGTTCAAAATTTCACGAAGAAACAAGTCACAAGATACAAGTTACAAACAAATCTCAAACAACCAGACAAACAATATTCAAATATTTGGGATATTGATAATTATTTATTGGATATTATTTGATCATTGTTTCTTGTCTCTTGTATCTTTGTTGTTATTTACTCATTCCTCTTAAGCGCTCGCTTTCAGTTAAGCCAGTACCGGCAGGAATTAGTTTACCAATGATCACATTTTCCTTTAGGCCTCTTAGGTGATCAATCTTTGCTGAAGTCGCAGCTTCAATCAAAACTGAGGTAGTTTCTTGGAAGGAGGCAGCAGACAAAAAGCTTTCTGTCTTTAGAGCTACGCGTGTAATACCCATAATAATATCTTCGTATTCTGCCTTCTTTTTACCTTCTTTAATCAGATCTTCATTGGCTTTATCGACATCAATTCGGTTAACGATCTGACCAGCAAGATAATTTGAATTACCAGAAGAAGTGATCTTGACCTTGCTCATCATCAATCTAACAATAACCTCAACGTGCTTATCGTTGATATCCTGCCCTTGTGATTCATAAATCATCTGAACCTGCTTGATGATGTAGTTTTCCGTTTTTGATCGCCCAGCAAGTTTTAGACTTGCGGCAAGATCAAAGTGTCCTTCAGTTAAAGGCTGACCTTTTTCTACTTCATCGCCGTCCTTGATCTTAAGCTGCGCTACTCTAGGCAAGCTGTATTCACGAACAATGTTTCCGCTACTCTTGACGATAGCTTTTTTACCGTTCAGGGCAATTTCACCATTAACCTTACTTCTAAGTGGTTTTCCTTCTTCAGCTTCAGCAATTATCTGTTTCGCCTTGATTTTTTCACCATCCTGGATAATCCACTTATAACCCTGCTCGAGCTCGACAACTTCCGATTTTTCTCCCTTACCTGAGACAGTTATGATGATGCCTTCTTTTTCAGTTCGGATTGTAGCTTTGCCTGCAACATCGGAAAGTACTGCCGGTTTCTTAGGTGTTCGTGCTTCAAAAATTTCTTCAACACGAGGAAGACCAGTAGTAATGTCGTCACCAGCTGCACCACCAGTGTGGAAGGTACGCATGGTAAGCTGAGTTCCAGGTTCGCCAATTGCCTGAGCTGCAACGATACCAACTGTAGATCCTTCGTCAACCAATTTACCTGTTGCAAGGTCCAAACCATAACATTTCTTACAGACACCTCTGTCAGTCTGGCAGCCAAGCAGAGAGAAAATCTCTACCTCGTTAAGCCCTGCAGCGTTAATTTTTTCTAGTTCAGGAGAAGTAATAACAGTATTGGCTTTGATACCAAGAGTATCTTTCGCCAAAACTCTTCCGATAATATATTTATCCCATTTCTCACCCAAATCTTCATAGAATTTTCTAGAGATAGTTCGTGATTTAGTTGTGCCGCAATCGTCTTCAAGAATAACAGTATCCTGAGACACGTCAACAAGACGTCTTGTTAAGTAGCCAGCTTCAGAAGTTCGAAGAGCAGTATCAGCACGACCTTTTCGTGAACCGTGAGTTGAGTTAAAGTACTCAAACACCGAAAGGCCTTCTTTGAAGTTTGATTTAATTGGAAGCTCAATGATTTCACCAGTAGTATCCGCGACAAGGCCCTTCATGCCGGCAACCTGAATCATCTGAGCAACATTACCTCTAGCACCAGAAGTCATCATAATGAACAAATCGTTATCTTTTGCATATTTATCAATCATTTCTTTTTCAATTTCACCCTGAGCGTTCATCCAAAGTTCAATTGTCTTAGCATATCGTTCTTCATCGGTTATTAAACCTCTTTGATATTGTTTATCGATCGTTGCTAGTTGCTCTTCTGATGCTTTAAGAATTGCTGCTTTAGTTGAAGGAACATGAATATCTTCAACAGCAAAGGTCAAACCAGATTTTTGAGCAAATTTAAAGCCGACATCTTTAAGATCATCAACGAATTGAGCAGTTCTTTCTGTGCCTAATAAACGATAGATTTTATCAACAAGTTTGGTGATGGCTTTTTTATTCAAAACATCATTAATGAAACCAATCTCTTTTGGAACAATTTCACTAAAGATAATTCGTCCGACTGTAGTCTCAAGAATTTCTCCGCTATTAAGCCTTGCTTTGATTTTTGCTCCGAGCTCAATATTTCCCTGATCATAAGCGGAAATAGCTTCGTTTTCAGAAGCAAAAACCATTCCTTCACCTTTTGCTCTCTCTTTTAGACTAGTTACATAATAAGCACCTAGAATAATATCCTGAGATGGAGTTACAACAGGATCCCCTGAGGCAGGTTTTAGAAGGTTATTTGCGGATAGCATGATTGTTCTTGCTTCTTCCTGAGCCTTGTCAGACAAAGGAACATGAACAGCCATCTGATCACCATCAAAGTCAGCGTTGAAAGCAGCACAGACAAGAGGGTGAATTTGAATTGCCTTACCTTCGATTAAAACCGGTTGAAATGCCTGAATACCAAGCCTGTGAAGAGTTGGAGCACGGTTCAAAAGCACATGTCTGTTTTTGATAATTTCTTCTAGAATATCCCAAACAAACGGCTCACCTTTTTCAATCAATCTTGTGGCATTTTTTACATTGTGAACATAGCCATCAGAGATCAATCTACCGATTACGAATGGTTTAAACAATTCCAGAGCCATTAATTTTGGAAGGCCACATTGATTTAATTTAAGTCTTGGTCCAACAACAATTACTGAACGACCGGAATAGTCAACACGTTTACCAAGAAGGTTTTGTCGGAAACGTCCCTGTTTACCGCGAAGCATATCTGACAAAGACCGGAGCTTTCTCTTGCCACCAGCAGATGAGGCAACTTTGCCTTTTCTGGCTGAATTATCAATCAAAGCGTCAACTGCTTCCTGAAGCATTCTTTTCTCGTTACGACAAATTACTTCAGGGGCTCCCTGTGAGATCAATCTTTTTAATCGATTGTTTCTGTTTAATACACGTCGGTAAAGATCATTTAAGTCAGAGGCAGCAAATCGTCCACCGTCCAGCTGCACCATTGGTCTTAGATCTGGTGGGATAACCGGAAGTCTTGTCAGTATTAGAGATGCAGGATTAATTTCAGCTTTTTTCAGATTTGAAATAGCTCTTAGTCTCTTAAGCGCCTTGCCTCTTGCTAGACCAATTTGTTTTCTTGAAGCTTCTTTAGCTTTTTCGATCTCAGCATCTAAATCGAGGCTTTTTAGGAGTTTCAAAATTGCTTCAGCGCCAATACCAACTTCAATGATCTGACCATATTTCATGTTTAATTCATGATACATTTGCTCGGAAATAATCTTACCTACTTCCAAATCGCCAAGTTCATTTTTTGCTGTTTTATAAGCAAGGTCAACTTCTTCTTTGGTTATATCCAAAGTCTTATCAGGACTCTTGAGTTCTTCAATATATTCTTTATATTCCTTTTCCAAGGCTTCCAAGCTGGCAGTTTTTAGTTCTTCATTTATGCTTAATATGGCAAAGCTAGCAAAATACACCACTCTTTCTAAGTCGGAAGTGGTCATGTTCAAAATCATGGAAATAGTGCTTGAAGCACCTTTTGAATACCAAATGTGGGCTACAGGAACAGCTAAATCAATGTGTCCAAGACGTACACGTCTTACAGATGATCTTGTAACTTCAACACCACATTTATCGCAGATTACACCTTTGTATCTAATTTTTCGATATTTTCCACAATAACATTCCCAGTCTTTTGTTGGACCAAAGATCTTCTCACAGAACAATCCGTCGCGCTCAGGTTTCTGTGTGCGATAGTTAATTGTTTCAGGTTTCAAGACCTCGCCATGGGACCATGACAGGATATCTTCCGGAGAAGCGACAGAAAGTTGCATCGCATCAAAATCGGTGATATTTACCTGATCTTTTATTTCTAAATTTGCCATATATACTCCTCTAGTAATATAAGTTTACCTTATAAATCTTCCTCAACTTCTTCTGAAGTTATATCTTCCTCTTCAGAAGTCTGTTCGGCTGCTATTTCTGTTAATTTTTCATCAATATCTTCGTCATCTTCTACAACCGCTTCTGACTCAGAAGATGTTGTTTTAGGTAGGGTAGCTGGACCGATCAGATCCTCGTCTTCGCTGCTCGAATTAATCTTTGGGGCAAGCAAATCAACCTTCAAGCTCAAACTCTGTAATTCTTTTACCATAACGTTGAAAGCTTCAGGAATTAACGGCTTTTGAATCTTTTCACCTTTAATAATTGATTCGTAGGTTTTACTTCTTCCAACAACATCATCAGACTTAATGGTTAGCATTTCCTGAAGAGTATGGGCAGCACCGTATGCTTCAAGTGCCCAAACTTCCATTTCACCAAATCTCTGACCACCAAATTGTGCTTTACCTCCAAGAGGCTGCTGAGTGATCATTGAGTAAGGACCAACGCTTCTTGTATGCATTTTGTCATCAACCAAGTGGTGAAGTTTCAAAATATACATAATACCGACAGTTGATTTTCTTGCGAATGGTTCGCCTGTTTCACCATTGAAAAGTTGGATTTTACCGTCTTCTGGCATTCCTTCTTTTTTGAGTCTTTCTTTGATCTCCGAAATCTGAATACCTTCAAAAGCAGGGGTGCCAATCTTGTATTCGCCCTTCATAGCTGCAAGACCCAAGTGAGTTTCCAATATCTGACCAACGTTCATACGAGAAATAACACCAAGAGGGTTCAAAACCACGTCAACTGGTCTACCGTCAGGCAAGAAAGGCATATCTTCTTGTGGAAGAATTACTGAAATAACACCTTTGTTACCATGTCGTCCGGCAAGCTTGTCGCCGATAGATATTTTTCTAAGCTGAGCAACTGAGACTTCAACCATTTGATAAACACCCGCAGGAAGCTCATCGCCATTTTCTTTAGAAAATATTCTGACATCAACAACTTTTCCGTATTCACCATGAGGCAGTCTAAGAGAAGAGTCACGAACGTCTTTAGCTTTCTCACCGAAGATTGCTCTCAAAAGTTTTTCTTCTGAAGTCAATTCGGTTTCACCCTTTGGTGAAATCTTACCAATTAGAATGTCTCCGGATTTTACTTCCGCGCCAATTCGGATAACACCTAATTCATCAAGGTTTGATAGAGCTTCTTCGGAAACGTTTGGAATATCACGAGTTAATACCTCAGGCCCTAGCTTGGTGTCCCGAACTTCGATTGAATATTGTTCAATATGAATTGAAGATAGAGCATGATCCTTAACCAAACGATTTGAAATAACGATAGCATCCTCAAAGTTGTTTCCGCCCATAGACATGAAAGCTACAAGCAGGTTCTGCCCTAAAGCCAATTCACCATGATCTGTAGCAGAAGAATCTGCAATGACTTGTCCGACTTTAACTTTATCCCCGAGTTTCACTATTGGTCTTTGGTTAATTGAAGTTCCTTGATTAGATCTTACAAACTTCTCAAGGTAATATTCTTTATTTTCGCCGTTTTTGTCTTTGATTTTGATCAATTTTGAGGAAAGGTGTGTAACTTCACCGTCACGATCAGCGACAGCAATCTGTCCTGAATCCTTGGCAGCGTTAGCTTCCATGCCTGTTCCAACCATTGGAGAGTCAGGACAGATCAGTGGAACGGCCTGTCGTTGCATGTTTGAGCCCATCATTGCTCTGGCGCCATCATCATGCTCAACAAAAGGAATTAAAGAGGTAGCAATAGAAACGATTTGTCTTGGTGAAATATCCATGTATTGGACCTTGAGAGCGTCTTCAATATCAGGTTCGCTGTATTTTCGAACGATTACTCTCTTGTCTTTAATAACACCTTTTTCGTCGATTTCAACAGAAGCAGGAGCAATAATAGCTTTTTCTTCTTTTCCTGCATCAATATATTCAATTTCATTGGTTACGCGGGCTTTGCCGTTTTCAATCTTAACTTTTCGGTAAGGTGTTTCAAGGAAACCGTAGTCATTAATTCTTGAATAACAAGCAAGATAACTAACCAAACCAATGTTTGGTCCTTCAGGAGACTCGATCGGACAAATACGGCCGTAGTGAGTTGAGTGAACGTCACGAACCTCAAAGCCAGCTCTTTCTCTGGAAAGGCCACCAGGACCAGTAGCAGACAAGGTTCGCTTGTGCTCTAGCTCTGACAATGGGTTTGTCTGGTTCATGAACTGAGATAATTGTGAGCTTGCGAAGAATTCCTGCAAAGCTGCGACAACTGGTCTTGAGTTAACAAGAGCTGAGGGGGCGACTTCTACTGGATCACAAATGCTCATTCTGTCTTTTACAATTCTCTCTACACGAAGAAGACCAACACGAACTCGTCCTTGGATTGATTCGCCAACTGCTCTGATACGTCTGTTTTTCAAGCTATCTGTATCATCCGGCTGTGCGTCTGGAGTATTGTTTAATCTAATTAATTCACGAATTACTGCGACAATATCTTCTTTTCTAAGAGTTCTGTTTTCTGGAGTGTTTTCAACATTCATATCCAAACGCTGGTTGACTTTGTAGCGTCCAACTCTACCTAGATCGTATCTCTTTGGATTAAAGAACATCGCTTCGATAAATTGTTTTGCTGATTCAGCCGTAGCTAAGTCACCAGGTCTTATTCTCTTGTATGTTTCAACCAAACCTTCTTCATAGTTGCTTGCAGGATCTTTAGCCAAAGTTGCATCAATATATTTTAGTTCATCGTTGTCATCGACATCTGCGAACAAAGCTTTGATCTCTGAGTCATCACCCAAACCAAGAGCTCGCAAGAAAGTTGTAATTGGAATTCTTCTTTTTCTATCGACTTTAACTGAAATCACACCTTTTGAGTTGGTTTCAATTTCAAGCCAAGCGCCTCTTGAAGGGATGACTTTTGCACCAAAATAGTTCTCACCGTTGACTTTATCGGCTGTAAATAGAACACCATATGATCGAACGATCTGGGAAACCACGACTCTTTCAACACCATTGATGATAAAAGTGCCGCATTCAGTCATGAGTGGGAAATCGCCCAGGAACACTTCACCGTCTTTAATTTCTTTTGTTTTCTTGTTTAGAAGTGATACTTTAACGCGCAATGGAGCCTTATAGGTCAGGTTTTTCTCTCTTGCGGTTTTTTCGTCTACTTTTGGCTTCTCTAGATAGTACTTGCCAAAGCTAAGCGAATAAAGCTCTCCGGTAAAATCTTCGATTGGAGAAATCTCATTGAAAAGTTCTCTTAATCCCTCTTTGAAAAACCAGTCATATGACTTTGTCTGAATTTCAACTAAGTTTGGAAGTGCTTCCCACGACTCAGCTGGTCTAGGTAAAATTCTAGCCTGATCATTGATCTTCTTGGACATATCTCTCCTATAGTGTTATCTACTCAAATATTTGTTCAATAAATAATCTACGGACAATAAATTTTCCTTTGAGATGCTAAGTTACATAACAAAAATTCCCCAATTCGCAAGGGGTCATAAGTTTTTGTTAGAAACTACAGTTAGAACGCATCAAAGGCCTAAAATATTTAAATAATTGTCTATACAGAAAGTATAATAGCACAAGAAAAAGAGCTTGTCAACTCCACTGCCATCGGAAAATTAGAATCTATACATTTACCATTTTAGAAACATTACATTTCAATGTCAATAGGACAAATTCACAAAAATTTAATGTATTGTCATTGCGAGGTCGCAAATATTCCTCTCCTTTTTGGCACAGAAGGAGAGGCTAGGTGAGGTTACAACTTGTAAGAAATATCCAGATTAAATTCAAAATATTGACAGATCACAATAATTGTGATACAATATATAATGTAAGTGGGAAGTGTTTTGAGCCTGAAAATCAGACTTGAAACGTTGCCTCATTGGCGACACCAGACCGAATTTACGCTCATTCTACTGCTAGACGATAGAGAGCTCCAAGGAGGAATTCGGCTATGCGAAGTGATAGAATTATAAGCTTGGTATTGTTTATAGCTATTGTAGCTGCAGCTTGCGTTCTTGTATTTCAGATCATCGAGTTAAAAAAAACTAAATCTGAGCTCAGAGAGATTGAGGTACAGACATATAACTCTTGTGTCAAAATGTTATCTAGAACTCAGACAGAGCGCAATTGCACTTTACGCGAGATCGATAGGTTTAAAAAAACTTCCATCGAGGACAGCGCCCTTACAGCTAGACACCACAAGCGTTGGGTGATCGATTATATTGAAATCTACAATATAAGGTGTGATGACTACAACTCACGCATAGAAGACCTTACTATACCCAAAGGTAAGCGTCCTCTACCAAAGATGACCCACCTGAACATCCCAAAATAAAGTCGACGCTCAGTCGCAGACACGAGGACTAACAACTTAGTTCTCATAAATCACACAAAACCCGCTTCATATGAAGCGGGTTTTTACATTATTAAAAAGATTTTTATGATAGATTGCCACGCCCCTTTGGGGCTCACAATAACAATAATGCTACTTCCTCCCCTAGATTAGGTGCCGGTAGGCAGGGCTAGGCGGGGTAGTTTACTAATACCTTTTTTTATACCACCCCTAGCCCCTCCTACCTTAGGAGGGGGATTACAGAGAATGTTAGATTTTAGAATTTATAACTTTAACTAGTTCTTCAATATTTTTATGCGTAGCAGCCGAGATTAGAATCGGCTTTTTTCTAATTTTCTTCAGCTCTGCCACCTTCGTTTCGAGTTCTTCGGGCTGTAGCGTATCTATCTTATTTAGCACATCCATTCTCTAATTCGGGTTTAGAAAAGTATTATTTACTAGTTCAAATATTTCAGTATTCTGTATTATTCCCACCTTTTTAACCGTTTGATTACTTAAATTATAGATATAAACTTCCAAATCCTTATTATTAATAGGATTGATTGAAAAGATTATTTTGCCATCGCTCAAAAAACTCATTGATCTAATTTTCCCCGCAGATAAGCCAGATTTCTCAGGTGTAAAAACACTGGCTATTAAACAAGTCTGCTTATCCATTTTGAAAATAGCGGTGTTTTCACTTTTATCTAAAGCGGTAAAGTAATAAAACTTACTATCAGAAATTGTTACTGCATTCTCACCACCCGACCTAGTGTTATATATGTAATCATAATGATAGTCAAAATCATTTTGTAATTGCTCTGTATACTGACTAGTTCCGTGCATCGCTCCTAAGCAGTTATCATAGCTCAAATTTCTTGCATCTACAGTATGAGCAGATTGGGTTGTCTTTTCGGAGGCAGCTACTTCGCTGCTATTAACCAGTTTAAATGTCTGATCGGTCATATTAATAACGACAAAAACACTTCTAGAAGATACTGCACTTTGTCCAACAGTACCAGTATATTCAATCTTTGCTTGATATTTACTTGAGTCATCAGAGAATGTCCCCCCTGAAAGTCTTTGACCCTCTTCTGCTTGTAAATTTATCGCCACCTTTTTACCAAGAGAGTAATTAAAAATCTCAACATCATTATCCCTTGAAATCGCCAAAGCGTTATTAAAGTCAGTATATACTGGAGTTCCATTTATTGTAGAATCAACAGGTTTAATCTCATCATTTGATGTTAAAAAATTAAATATGAACTTGCTGCCATTAGAAACGGATTTATACAGTCCTATTTTGTTAGTACTTTTCGCCTCAATGCTAGAAGAATAAGTTACGGTTATTTTATTTGACAAAGCGTTCTTCCAAACTTCATATTCTTTATCCAATTGAACATTATTCATGGCAACGACAGCCTGTCTCTGTAAGATTTGAACATAGGCTCCAGCAAAATTTGCACCCAAGCCCAAGCCAAGAGTCAAGAGAAAAAGGCAAACAAATGCGAGCAATTTCATAGAAAAGAACTTTAAATTGCGGAAAATGCTAATAGTTGCTGCTATTAATATGATTAGTTCTATCCCTAAACCAAACATTACAACCTCTCCGGGCATAGAGCCGTCACTCATAGTGAGACCAAAAAGAAACCCGATTGTTATCAGAATTAAAGTAATGTAGAACCAGGGTGTTTTATAAAAAATAAATTTATTTTGTTCTTGTGGAACAGGACCAGTAGGGACTTGTTGGTTAGAATTTAAATTGTTCGTCTGGTCCTCATTTCCTTGAGTTTGAAGATTATTCTCAATCATTCCCCTCCTGATTGTATTGATAGTTATTTTAATAATATTATCATATGCTTTTATTCTTAAGTCGTAAATAACTATCAATTGTTCATAACACAATATTTATTCTTACGATTATCGACGATCGTTCAAAATTGCATTAAAGTCTATCTAGCTATTAGATCTGTTTCTTGACAGCCTTGATTAGTTCATCGAGGTTTTTGTTTGTGGCTGCGGATATTAGTACTGGTTTCACTTTTATTTTTTGCAAAGCTTCCATTTTTTCTTCTAGTTCCGCTTCAGGAAGGGTGTCTGATTTGTTTATGGCGACTATTTCTTTCTTTTTAGTAAGCGTTTTGGAGAATTTTTTCAATTCATTACGGATGGTTTTATAGTCGCGAACAACATCGTCAGAATTTGCATCAACTAAATGAACCAGAATTCGAGTTCTTTCAATGTGTTTTAAGAATTTATCCCCTAATCCTTTTCCTTCTGCAGCACCCTCAATAAGACCCGGGATATCGGCAATTATAATATTTTTATCGATATTCTTCATCGCGCCAAGATTTGGCTCAAGAGTGGTGAAAGGATAATCGGCAATTTTAGGTCGAGCGTTTGATAGTACAGAAAGAAGAGTAGATTTGCCTGCATTTGGAAGACCGATTAAGCCAACATCGGCAATAGTTTTGAGCTCAAGTTGAATTTTCTTCGATTCCCCAGGTAAACCTTTTTTTGACCACTTTGGAGCTTGCTTTATAGAAGTGGCAAAATGCTGGTTTCCCCAACCGCCATTTCCGCCTTTTGCCAAAATTATCTCTTCCCCCTCTTTTGTGAAATCAAAGAGAAGTTCGCCATCGTGGTAAATCTGAGTACCGGTAGGAACCCTCAAAATGAGATCGTCGGCGTTTTTGCCATGTTTGTTGCTTCCAGTGCCTGGATGTCCGTTTTTAGCTAAAAATCGCTTCTCACGGTTATACTGAGCTAATCCGTGGCAATGATTATCGACAATGATTAGAATATCACCACCTTTTCCACCATCTCCACCGTCTGGGCCGCCCTTGGGGACATATTTTTCACGTCGAAAAGAAACGGCTCCGTCGCCGCCTTTTCCCGCTTTTACATAAATTTCCGCTTGATCGATAAACATAGGTTAGAATTTTGAATCATGAATTAGGAATCATGGGTTTTATTGAATAATAATATTCTTAATTCACCATTCAAACCCGTAATTCTACGTAATAATAACATAAAATCCCTATTTATGCTAGGGATTTTATTATAGAATATATTTGGAATCTATTAAGCTTTGCTTAGTAGATGTAGCCTCTAACAACTCCACCAGAAGCAGATAGTGTCCTTCGACTGGTGACACCCCAACCTTTCGCATTCATCTCAGAAATTGTGATCTCGTTACCATTAACACTTTCAACATAAGCAACATGCCCCCACCAAGACTCTCTGGTTACAACAATCGCCCCTACAGCCGGAGTTGAACCAGTCTGATACCCAGCTCTAGTTGCTGAATTGAGCCAGTTTTTTGCATCGCCCCAAGAAGTTGGAACATAGCGACGTGTAGCAACATAATAAGTACAGTAACCGTAAGGATATCCGTTTTTACTGCTGCCAGGATTTTTCTTCACAGTAGGATTGCTATTTGCAGCAAGCGCTCTGCTTGAAGAAGTATTTCTTGTTACTGTGTTTCTGGAAGCTGCAGCCAATTTAGCTTGCTTGTCTGCTTCTTTCTTAGCAATAGCACTGGCAGAAACTTCATATCCCTTCTTAGGAACTGTCAATTTCACGCCAGGTCTAATTGAATCAGCATTATCAATATCATTCACATATTTTAATGTAGAAAGTTTAACTTCAAATTTCCAACCGAGACCAGTTAAAGTATCACCATTGCGAACAATGTATTCAACGCTGGCCGCTGAATTGTCCGGCAATGGAGTTTCTCTGCTAGTGAGTTGGGTAGTAAATGAGCTAGAGCTATTTACGAATCCGCCCTCTGTATTTGAAGCAATAATCTGTTTTTTCACCGACTCAGAGTCGCCCTGAATAAGATTCGTATACTGGTCAATACTGCTTGCCACCGCATACTCTGCATCAGGACCTGTCGAGATAAAGTCATTGTAAAAAGCTTCTGCGGCAACCTTATCACTAAAGTTTGAGGTTATAACCAAAAGCCCCAAACTAACTAACACAACATGGGGAAGGTATTTATTGCTAAAAATAAAATTCCTGACCTCTTTAAAACCTTTGATAAGTCCCGTCTTTAAAACATTGAGTCTCGAAGAGAGTGAACTTAGGTTTACAGTCCGGAATTGGTTTAGATAATTATTAAACTGATGTTTAGTTTTTGTGGAAGTTTTATCAGTCAAAGACTGATGGGACTTTGGCCCAGATTCTTTTGTTTTCTCCGAAGTCTTATACGACGGAGGTTCGATTTCTTCTAGTAAAGCCATAATTTTGTTGTACTACTTTTTCGGCAGTACAAGGGTTAAGTTTAGCAAACGCTCAGATTTTGTCAATACTCTACAAAAAGTTACAAGAAAATATCAATTATTTTGTTGTTGCAACATAGAAAATCAATTATTTTTGTCAACCGAAACCAATATAGATGACGGAACAATGCTTGTCACGGAAATGCCGTTAGGAACAGTAAAGTTTTTTGAAGTTATATCGAAGCTGTACGTCCCCCCTTGCACTGCTTTCTTATCCTGAAAATCGAGAGTGAAAATTACGTCCGATACTTTTAGGTTGTTGATCACCTCTATCGGTCCCGAAACAGTCACTTTAACTTGACTCGGCTTCACAATACTGGGAGAAAGTGAAGAATCGAGATTTTTAGTTGTAATATCCGGCGTTATTTCCTTGGATATTTCTGCGTGTGAAAATTTAATTTTAACTTTAACACTAGCAGGAGAATTTGGCTGTAAGATAATCTCGCTCTTGGTATTTAATTGGACATCTTTTTCGAAATCATCCGAAAGACCAGCCACGTCTATTGCGTATGTTTCAATAAAATTTATTTCCGATAAAACAGCAATCGGACCAGTAACATCAACGCTGGAAGGTTCAACGGCCACGCTTGAAATATAGTAGCCGGCCTTGGGCGAACCGGTGACCTTGGCTTTAATCCCAACAGTTTTATTGTTAGATGCCTTTACAATCGGAACTGTCGCCCTAACCTCTTTAGGAATAAAATCAATCCCTTCGATTTTCTCACCTTTCTCATTGAAAGCAGTGACTGTAACAGTCTTGGTAAAATTGTCAGTCTCACCATTCAATTCTATCAGGACTGTGGCTTCAGTCAGAGTGTCAATAAGACTTTTTGGTCCTCGTGCTTCGATTTTGCTCGGCTCCAACTCAATTGAGCCCGCAACCAAGCCCTCCCCTGCACTTCCTTCGATTTTCTTGTTTATATTCACTTCCTTTGAAACTCTTGGCTCTAGAGTCACAAAAATTTTCTCTGGAGTTTTCTCAACTATTTGAACATCTGCAACAGAAGAAACAACGTTCACATTCAATTCATATGTTCCTTCCGAATGGGCCGAAAGATCAACGTAAGCAGAAAAAGTATCAGCTGAAAGTTTTCTCCACACCGAAGGATCGGCCATTATTTTAATATCAACGGTTTGTTCATCATAAGTTGCGACCAACCCTGCAGGAACATTAATAGCGCGAATTTTAATACTGCCCGGGAATTTGCCCACAGAATTTTGACCAGCAGCAATATATACCCACAACAATGCTGCTGCAATAAAACAGGCTAATTTTATTCCAAAATTTTTAGTAATAATTTTCCACATTTACTTTCCCTTTTTCTGTCTTAGTATTGCAGAAAGACGATTTTGTAGTCTTTCCTCAGAGATTCGAGAGTCCAATTTGCCTTCAACTGCCATTGAAATGGAGCCTGTTTCTTCGGATACAATAATAGCAATGGCATCTGAAATTTCCGTAATCCCAACACCTGCTTTATGCCTTGTGCCCAAATTTGAACTTAAAACTGCCTGTGTAACCGGCAAAACTGAACGAGCTGAAACTATTTTGTCCCCAACAACAATAACGGCTCCATCATGAAGAGGAGACTTATTATTAAATATTGATCGCAGAAGTGCAGATGAGACAGTAGCATCTAGCAGTGTGCCATTGTCGATATATTCTTTAAGGCCCGTCTGGCGTGCAATAATGATTAATGCACCAACTCTCTGTTTCGAAAGAATGCTAGCCGCAGATACAATTTCAGCAATCAGGCTACTATATCCCTCTTTGCCTAAGTTTAATTCTCCCAACAACTTTGAACGCCCGATTTTCTCAAGAGCATTTCGAAGCTCTGGCTGAAAAACTACCGGAATCGCCACTATTAACATGGTCATAAGGCTTTTTAATAGCCAGTTTAAAAGGATTAAGTTTAACAGTTTTCCTAAGGCCATCAGTACCAAAAGAAAAACTAACCCATACAGTATTCTGATAGCACGAGTTTCCTTCAGAAAAACATAGGCCCAATAAAACAAAACCGCTACTATGATAATATCAACTATCAAAAGTGGACTCGAGTTAAGTCTTAAATTTTCATATAGATAGTTTGCACTATCAGAGACGCCCAATATTTTTCCTGAAATAATTCCCACACTTCCCTCTCTCTATTTTATATAACATTTTATATAATAATTACATTATAGCACTATTTTCCGATATGTTCTCAACTTTTTTTAAGAATTTTTTGATTGTTATTTAGACCAATGACTTGTCCTCACCGCTTTGTTATTGTGCAAATTGTTTAATTAGTTATAGGTTTATTTTTTATGAAAAAAATATTTCTAAGTATCTGTATAGCAGTTTTAATGTTCGGCTGTGGGTTTGTTCATCGCATAGCCGCCCAGACAGCAACAATTCCCGATACCACCAATTTGAGTGCTGAAGATAGTCAAGCTATTGCCCAATATCTGAAAAGTAAGCAACAAACGCAAGCCCAAAACACCCAAAATCAACAATCACAGGACTCACAATCACAGCAGAATCAAACAGATCAAAATACAGATGATACTAAGACACAAAATAAGTACCCGACCAGATTGGTGATCATTTTATTAGTTCTTTATGCCATTATTCTAGCTTTATCTTTGATAGCACTAATCCTGTCAATAATCGCCCTCTCACGATGGATTCGGAAGAATTGATTACAATATATTTCACTAAAAAAGCTCCGTTTCCGGAGCTTTTTTAAAGATAAAATTCTTTCTATTATCTGTATGATTGTCTTCCGCCGCCATTGTAACCACCGCGATTTGAATCACGTTTTTCCTGTGGTTTTGCAACATTGACGAAGATTTGTCGGCCTGAAACTTCTTTACCATTCAATTCAGTAATACAAGCTTCTGCCATTTGCTCGTTTTCAAGAGTTACGAAGCCAAATCCTTTGGATCGACCGTCGTTAAATTTGTCAACGATAACTTTTGCCTCAACAACCTTTACGCCTTCGACTTCTGAGAAGATCTTTTCAAGAGCTTCATCATTGATGTCGTAGGACAAGCTGTTGACGAAAAGTTTATTTTTTTCGTTCTGCATTTTTTCCTTTGCTCTGTGCAATAACTTTCTGCATAGAGCTAAACTAAAATTATTCGACCAAGTTATTTCTCGGTCTATTCACCTAAATAGTACTTAAATAAATGACGAGTATTTAACTCGTTAACTATACAATAAAATTACAAACAAGTCAACAACCTTAAATTGTGTCCTACTAGAAGCAAATAAGCTTACTATGCCAGCCCGAGGCATTGACAAGAGCCCTAGTGAGAGTAGTGTATAGATATAGTCTACAGTTTATTAGAGGGGTTTCTTCTTTTAAACTTAGTCGGGAGAGTCGCAGCATACGGGCTCTCTCTTTTTCTTTATTTGGAATCAAATTTTAGTTAAACCAGCCCGACCACATAACATATCCGAAGCAAATTGGAAAAATGAAATAAATAATAAATAAAATGAGAGGTTTTATTATTATTTTCCAATTTTTTTGTATTATCGCCTTTCTCACGCTACTGATAAAATAAAGTGTTGGAGCAATCATAACAAGAATACTCGTTAGGTTAGGTATAAATAAAACCAACACAAAATATAAAAAGGGAATTAATGCTAAAAGCAACCAGAATGGATCGATTTTTTTATGCAAAAAAGAGCCCTTTGTTAATTTACTTCGATCTTCTTGATCCAATGAAGATAATATCGTTTGAGTATTAATATTAGTTGCAGAATTACCATTTATGTTACTAGATTCCTCTGCTTGTTCTATGTCATTGGTATTCTCATGTATTTGTTCCTCCATTTTTCTCCTTGACTATTTTTCTAATTTAATTAATTTACCAACACCGTCTTCAACTAAGATTAACTCTTGGTCTGTTAACTTTTTGACCTTATATTTGCACTTTTCAATCTTTGGTCTGATTATTGGTTCAAGTTCCTTTTTATAATGAGCTGTGATTAAAAACGGCACCAACCCCAAAGCGGTTAAATCTTTGAGCTTAATAATATTTTTGTCCTGATTTTTCCATTGAGCCATTTCAATTGTCGGGCAAGCAACGTATGAACCGGCGCTCTCACCAATATAGATAACGCCTTTATTTACCAATCCGTGAACCATCTTGTTAAACCCACTTTTTTTCATAGCGTTCAGGAGCCAAAAAGTGTTGCCACCCTTTACATATATCGCGTCGCAACCTTCAAATTGATCTTTGGCTTCTTCAGGGCCTAGTACTCCAAGTTCTATCAACTTAACTTTAAATCCGGCTTCCTCAAAGTTTGTTTTATCTTTAAGAACATGATTTGGATCGATTGAAAACCTCGGTCTCTTAGCGTCCATAATATACGCAATTTTATTAACTTTTCGCTCATGCAAAAAGTTAATAAGCCAACCCTGAGCCTCGCTACAATGAGACAGCAATAATAATGTTTTAACCATAATATTTAATCCAAATTTAACGATTTAATTGTACCTTTCGATTTTAAAAAGTTCAACGGCCAACGACAGACACGGTTGAGCACTCAATATTCTTGTCCAAATTAGATATTTTTGATATACAGTACTTATCACCCAAGTGAGGTATGTCAATGAAAATGGTTACGTATTTCGGAACACTGACCTCTCTGGCAATGATTGACTTAGCGGCAATCTGGCAATTTTACTCTTATCAAGGAGGAAATAGTCTGACAATGTTAATCTTAATCATCATCTTGCTCTTTTTGGGATTTGCGATCATTGGAGGAGCACTCGCTCTCCAGTCTCAAAAAAACGATGAAGACCAAGATGATGACGATGATGATACTTTCGAACCAGAGCCACCGCCTTCGTTGCCGGATACCACAAGCATTCCTTCTTGCATGAGGGGCTACATGCCTTCCAGCGTGCACAGAGACACTGTGTTGAAACGCTAGCCTGGTGCCGGACGACTCTCTTGCTGAGTTGCCCGGCCATTTTTTTAATAATTTCGGCTTTGATACAAAAAAGCCTTCGATTTTTATTTAGTGATAAATTTCAAAAGGCTTTATCTGTTTAGTACAAATATTATTTAATCACGCGTTCTTTGCGGATGGTTTTAAATGCTACGTATGTGTCTCCAACTGCCACATTTGCGCCGGCAGGAAGACCAAAACCGCATTCTGAACCGGATTCACATTCCTTGACTTCGCTTTTCTCTCTTCTCAAAGAGACAATCTTGGCTCGATATTTTTCGTTTTTTCCTTGAAATATTTTAATTTCGTCTCCAACAGCAATTTTGCCCTTTTCAACTTTTCCGCCAGCAACAAAGCCTTTTCGATCATCACGAAAGATACCTAGTACATCACCTGAGCCAATTTCTTCTTCAATAATTTCAAGAGGAAGGATGGCCGCAATATCTTTTTTAATCTTATCAATCAATTCATAAATAATATCGAAAGTCTGAATTGAAACTTTTTCTTTTTCAGCAATTTTTTTAGCCGCATCAAGACGTTTAACCCGAAAGCCGATTACACAAGCATGAGTAGCCTTAGCCAAAGTCACGTCAGACTCGGAAATTGAGCCAACCCCCTCGGAGATAATCTTAATAGAGGCTTCCTGTGTATCAACCTCACCAAGAAGCTTCTTGATTGCTTCCAGAGAGCCATGAACATCGCTTTTTAAAATAATGTTGAAATCATAGTGTTTTTGCTCTTTCTCACCTTCTTCCTCCATGCCGTATCTCTTTGCTGTAGCCACTTTGATCTTAACATCTGATTTCCTAAATTTCTCAGCCGTTTCTTTAGCCATTTTTTCATTTCTGAAAGCCAAGAGACGATCACCAAAATTTGGAAGCGATTTAAGACCGGCAATATTTACAGGAAAACTTGGACCGGCTTTTTCTATTGGTTTATTCAATGTATCTTTCAAAATTCTTATTCGTCCATAAGAAGAACCAATTGCAACAGGATCACCTTTCTTTAAAGTTCCGTTTTCGATAAGAACTAAAGCCATCGCGCCAGCGCCCTTTTGCATATGGGATTCAATAACAATGCCAGTTGCCTCATCTTTAGGATCGGCCTTTAACTCCATCAAATCCGCCTGAAGTAGAATCATCTCGAGCAAATCATCAACCCCCTGACCAGTCTTAGCTGAAATTTCTACCATAACAGTCTTACCACCCCATTCTTCAGGTATTAATTCGTATTCTGATAGCTGCTGCTTCGTCTTCATAATATCAGCATCAGGAACATCAACTTTGTTTATTGCCACGATAATAGGAACATTGTTGACTTTAGAATCCTCAATCACTTCTGCTGTCTGAGGCATAACACCGTCAGTGGCAGCAACAATTAAAACGACCATATCAGTAATGGCTGTGCCATGCTCTCTCATGGCGGCAAAAGCGGCATGACCAGGAGTATCAATAAATGTAATAGTTCTATTCTTTAAGTTTTTATTCTTAGTGTCTTCGAGCGTGACCTGATATGCTGTAATATGCTGAGTAATTCCACCGGACTCCCCTTCTGCAACATGAGCTTTGCGAATATTATCAAGCAAAGTAGTTTTGCCATGATCGACATGGCCCATAATTGTCACGACAGGCGGCCTTAATTCAAGGTTCTTTTTATCAACTTTTTCTTCGACTGTTTTATGCTTTTCTTCAGCTTCTTCTGCAAGGGAAATTTCCAAGCCCAAATCATCGCCGATAATGGAAGCCGTATCAAAATCAATTGTTTCATTAATTGTAGCCAGAACTCCACTTTTCATCAGTTCAGTAATAATTTTTGTTACAGGAAGACCGGCAATTTCAGCAAAATCCTTTACCGAAACGATGGAAGGAAGTTTTATTTTCTTTTTAGTAGTTTCTGTTTTAACTTCTTTTTGATAGTTAATTGAAAACTTATCTTTGCCAAAATCAGGCATTTTGTCAGCGGCCTTTTGTTCTTTTTTGCTCAGTTTTCTTTTAGGTGGTCGTGCCATTTATTTGTCCTGAATTAGCTTTTCAATATAAAAATTAGCGATTTATCCTTACTAACTTAGAATAATACAATAAATGAGCCCAAAAAGCAATTTTAGATCAGTAAAACCGAGATTGATTAATATTTCCTACTATCATAGGCCCAATGTAAAATAGCTTGACGTTGACGAGGACGGCATAAATAGTCCTTGGCTCTGCAGTTTTTTTGCAGTTGAACAATATGCCTTTTAATGGCTTTCCATCTTTTAATTTGCCTGTTATCTTCTTTGGGAATTCTTCGCCCCATATAATATCGACAATACCATTGAAACCACCCTCTCGGATCACCCGGATAAATCCAGCCCTTTTCCCTCCAAACCGCTAAGGGTTGGCTGGCATTAACCTTAAAATAGTTTAATCTTGGATCATGTTTTTCTGAGCAAAGCTTAGCTTTTTTAAACCAATCAATAGGAAATTCATCCTTACAATCTGTCATATACTTTCCGCCAAAAACACCTAGTTCCAACATCTCTCTGGGAGTCAACTCTGGATTAAATTCAACATCAAAATTCTTACCAACTGGTTCAGTCAGCTCATATGAATAATTTTTCTGCATCTTATCATTAACAGTGACAATCCTGCCCATTTTACTTTAATTAATGACAATTGCAGATTAGTCCAAAAAATTTAAAAAATCTTTACTAGATTCCCCAACATTGTTGCTCAAACTACATTTTAAGGAATTCTAGTAGCTTATAAACCAGCATTGCGGGCCAGACGAGGGCCTTTAGAAAACCAAGTACACCTATACCAAAAGTGTCAGCAGTAGAGAAATAGTAGACTAGCGCACCAATTAGGCCCATGCCATAAATTGCTCCACCTGAAGCGTTAGAGTTCATGTTTTTCTTATCACCGCAACATTCCGATGAACCTTTTTCACTTGCCATTTGTTCTCCTCGTCCCGTTGAATGCATGTCTATTCAACTAGAGCTATTTGATTAAATGTTTTCCTATAATTATTTTACCACAAGACAGCCAAAATAAACCCAAAGAGCAAAACCCTTTGCTTATCTTTATCCTCAATATTACATTATAATATTACAATATTATCACCTGGTCTTTAGATTCCTTTCCAACGATCGTCATTATTGGACAATCGTCCATATTTGACGATTACGATATACTATACGAGTTTGATTCTTGGCAAGTATTTATGAATTTATAAAGGGTATTATACCCCAGGGCTTGCCCTGGACCCTGTCCCGATAAATCGGGACAAATTGCGCGGCAAGCCGCGCGGTATTTCACCTTTTTTACGCACTGAATTATTTACTATTCGTATCTTGTAATAAAAAAGAAGCCTTCCGAGGATTTTCCAAAGAAGGCGACTATGTAATTTTTAGAAGATTACTTGCTTTTAGGTTTATTTAACCTAATATGGCAGAGTGGAACTCCAATCTGACAGCCTGTGCCGTCTTTATTCTCCACCGTACAAGTTCCCTCGTCCTCTCTCCAGTGCCGCACCACGACTTTCTTCCCAACATCATGAACAACTCTGCACCAGTTACGAATTGGCTTCGCAACAATTCCTATCTGAACCACGCCATCCATACATTTTCACCTCGCTATTTAACTTAGCAATACAGCACCATAGCAGAGTCATTATATTACAATTAACCACAAATAAATACCGCTGAAGAATCAACGGTATTTATTTTGTAGTGAAATATTTTTCAATCAAGCGTTTTTATTTGCCCCAATAGTTTTCTTCGTCTTTTACAATTGGCGGATTTTTTGGTTTATTTAATCCCTGATCTTCTTTGCCATCTGACTCTTTATTATAGAACTGGACATTAATATTGTCTTTTTTCGTTTCAGTCTGTTCTTTCATACTTCCATCATCCGCTTCCTTTGCGCCACCATAATAATTAACATTAACCTCAGGATCCTTAGTTTCTACTATTTCATTGGATTTGTCAGACTTTGCAGTAACTTGTTCCTTTTTTTGTTTCGAAAGAACAGATTTATCTAAGGTTTTAGAATTATCGGGTTTTATTGGCACGACAGGTGGATTTTTTTCATTTGCAGAGCCATCCTGTATCTCATCCGGCAAAATCAAGGCTACTGAAGAAACTTTATCTCCGTCTCTTAACTTCATTAATGTAACTCCTTGGGTATCTCTGCCAAGCCGTTTAATCTTGGCAAGTTCCATTCGGATAAACTGCCCTTTTCTTGACGCTAGAATAACATCTCCTAGATCAGAATAAGTGATATGCATGCCGATCACATTACCAGTTTTAGGCGTGCAGTTTGCGGCCCGTATTCCCATTCCGCCTCTCTTCTGAAGATGAAAATTTTTAAGCATCGTTCTCTTACCAAAACCGTTTTCAAGCACAATCAACATATCCGGTCCGCGACTTGTGCTCTTGTCATCAAATGAGATATTACCGCCAGATACCACATCCATAGACATCACTTCATCTCCAGAACGTAATTTCATTCCGGAAACACCAGAAGCACTTCTTCCCATAGGTCTAACATCTGTTTCAGGATAGCAAATTGCCTGACCTTTCTGGGAAACTTCCACAATAATATCTTTACCCTCGGACATTTTAACCCATTTTAATTCATCATTGCCTCTAAGACCGACAGCGACAATTCCGGTTTTTCTTATATTTTCATACTTTTCTATTTCAGTCTTTTTGATCGAACCGTTTTTAGTTCCCATGATAAAGTATTTGCTCATATCTGTTTTTGGCACCGTCAAAATTGATGTTACCTTTTCATCCTGAGAAATTTGAACAATATTTACAATCGGTGTGCCTTTTGACTGGCGTGAAGATGCCGGTAACTCATAAACCTTGCTCTTGAATACTCTTCCTTTATTCGTAAAGAAATAAATATCGTCGTGAGTACTTGCACAAACAAGATAGTCGACAATATCTTCCTCTTTAGTCGTCATACCAACAACGCCAAATCCGCCTCTGGTTTGTTTTCTATATGTTTCAATTTCCTGACGTTTAATATAGTTACCACGCGAAAGAGCCACTATTACTTTTTGATCAGGAATCAAATCTTCCGCTTGAAAAGTACCTAATTCTCCAGGGAAGATAGTTGTTCTTCTGGCATCGCCATATTTATCAGTCACCTCTTTAAGATCGGTTTTAATCAAAGATAATATCTTTTCAGGATGAGCCAGTAAGTCTTCTAAGTAGGCAATCCTTTTTATGATTTCTTCATACTCATCTTCAATTCTCTTTCGCTCCAGGGCAGCCAAAGCAGAAAGACGCATATCCAAGATTGCATCCGATTGTAAGATGGACAATTGGAATTTGGCCATCAAATTCTTCTTGGCCTCTTCTCTGTTAGCAGAAGAACGAATAGTGTTTATGACCTCATCAATATTATCAAGAGCAATTCGCAAGCCTTCCAAAATATGGGCACGATCTTTAGCTTTTTTAAGCTCATACTGAGTTCTGCGTTCAATTACATTTCTTCTGTGCTCAATATAATAAGAAAGAACATCCTTTAATGTCATGACTCTTGGCTCAAGATCAGGAGTTAAAGCAAGCATATTAACATGAAATGCTGTTTGCATTTGAGTGAGCTCAAAAAGCCTATTCAAGACCTTCTTGGGGTATGAATTCGCTTTAAGCTCAATAACAACTCTAACACCATGCCTATCTGACTCGTCTCTCAAGTCAGAAATTCCGTCAATTTTCTTATCCTTAACCAAATCAGCTATTTTTTCAATCATAGATGACTTATTAACTTGATAAGGAATTTCAGTGACGATAATTTTAAAACCGCGTTTTCCCTCTTCGATTTCAGCTTTTGCCCGCATCATAATACGGCCTTTTCCGGTAGCATAAGCCATCTTAATATCTTCCTTGTTGTAGATGTTGGCGCCGGTAGGAAAATCAGGACCTTTTACGTGCTCCATCAACCCCTCGACTGTGATGTCAGGATTATCAATTAGGGTCGAAATACCATCACAAAGTTCCCCCAGATTATGAGGAGGAATATTGGTCGCCATTCCAACAGCAATACCCATTGTACCATTCAAAAGAAGCTGGGGAACTCTGGCTGGCATCACAATTGGTTCTTGGGTGGAACCATCGTAGTTATCCTGCCAATCAACAGTATCTTTATCAATATCAGCCACCATTTCCTCAGCAATAGAGGACATACGACACTCCGTGTATCGCATTGCTGCGGGAGAGTCGCCATCCATCGAACCAAAGTTACCCTGACCGTCTACCATTGGATATCTCATCGAAAAGTCCTGGGCCATACGAGCAAGAGTATCATAGATAGCAGAATCACCATGAGGGTGATAATTACCCATAACTTCACCTACAACTTTTGCAGATTTTCGATATTTAACATTATGACGAAGACCTGTCTCGTACATACCGTATAGAACACGACGATGGACTGGTTTTAAACCGTCACGAACATCCGGAAGAGCACGAGAAACGATCACGCTCATGGCATAGTCTAAGTAGGAAGTTTCCATCTCAACTTTTAGGTCTCGATTTACCAAGTTTCCAACTTCAGGCACAAAAGAATTTTCAGTGACTATCCTATTTGCCAACGCCGCCGACTTGTCATCTTCGGCTTTTTCCGATTTATTTTCCTTCTCCATTTCTTCTTCTGGAATTTCTTCGGCTTTGTCTATGTCTTTTTCGGTTTCGCTTTCTTTCTCAATATCAGAAGATTCAGTTTCTAGATCATTGCTATCTATTTGGTTGTCGTTGTTATTTTCGTCCATATATATTCCTTTTGTAATTGCTCATTGATCGGTTTTCTCTTAACCATTGAAAATAGCTTGGTAAATATTTTTACGCGTCCAAATTCTTTACGCTCT
Source organism: Patescibacteria group bacterium (assembly GCA_041649155.1). Lineage (GTDB taxonomy): Bacteria > Patescibacteriota > UBA1384 > XYA2-FULL-43-10 > 1-14-0-10-43-13 > JAMCZZ01. The sequence goes on from JBAZNP010000002.1 coordinate 26,571, forward strand.
TAGCACGAGAAGTGATAAAATGCTTCCTCGGAGCAACTTGATCACCCATTAACACAGTAAAAACCTCATCAACAGCCTCCGCATCTCCAGTTGTAATCTGTAAAAGAAATCTATTTTCAGGATTCATTGTTGTGTCCCAAAGCTGCTGCGGATTCATTTCACCTAAACCTTTAAATCGTTGAATTGAAATACCAGATGCAGAATCCTTATTTCCTTTTAGTCCATCAACTATTTCATCTTTTTCCTTATCAGAATAAGCCCAAATCTTTTCCTTACCTTTGACAATAGAATAAAGTGGCGGTTGAGCGGCATATACATGGCCTTTGCTAATCATATCTGGAAAATTTCTAAAGAAAAACGTCAATAAAAGTGTTCTAATGTGGGCGCCATCAACATCAGCATCTGTCATTATAATAATTCGATCATATCGAAGCTTGGCGTAATTAATTTCTTCACCAAGACCTACGCCCATCGCCACTATTAAAGATTTGATTGTATCAGAGGAAAGCATTCTGTCCAACCGCGCTCTTTCAACATTCAATATTTTACCGCGAAGAGGTAGAATAGCCTGAAATTTTCTATCACGACCCTGCTTTGCGGAGCCACCAGCAGAATCACCCTCAACGATGTAGAGTTCTGTTTTGCTAGAATCTTTTGAAGAACAGTCTGCCAATTTACCAGGCAATGTCATGCCTTCGAGGGCACCCTTTCGAATAATGGTATCACGTGCTGCTCTAGCTGCCATTCTAGCTCGAGCTGACAGCGAACATTTTTCAATTATTTTTTTTGCTTCAACTGGGTTTTCTTCAAAATAGCTAGTTAATGCAGCTGCGCTTACAGAATCAACGATTGTTCTAACCTCAGTATTGCCAAGCTTGGCTTTTGTCTGACCTTCAAACTGAGGATCAGCCAGTTTCACAGACAAAACACAGGTTAAGCCTTCACGAACATCTTCACCGGTTAAAGCAACCCCTTTTAATAGTAAATTATTCTTTTTGGCATAATCATTAACAGCTCGAGTCAGAGCAGTCCTAAAACCAGTTAGATGTGTACCCCCCTCAGCAGTATTGATATTGTTAGCAAAAGAATAAAGATGTTCTTTGAAGTCATCTGTATAAGCGAGAGCAAGTTCCACCATTACATCATTCATCTCCTTTTCAACATACATTGGTGGATCGTTGACGGCATCACGATTTTTATTAAGATGTCTTACATATGAAGAAATACCGCCTTCAAAATAAAACGAATATTCCTGACGTCCGATTTTTTCAACCTGATCCTCATCCTCGCCAAGACTTCCACGCCCTGTTCTCATGTTTTTATCGTCTTCTGTTTCTTCTTCATCCTGATCATCGAGATCTTGTTCTTTTGAGGCAAATTCTTTTTCAATAACAGCTTCTTCTCTCTCATCGCGAACTGTGATCATGACACCTTTGGTTAAGTAAGCCTGCTGACGACAGTGATTTAGAATGGTTTTAAATGAAAAGGTTGTAGTCTTGAATATTTCAGGATCCGGCGAAAAAATGATTGTGGTTCCGGTTCCCTCTGCATCGCCAATCACTTTAATGTCTGCTTTAGCAACACCCCTGTCGTATTCCTGAAAATACTTCTTCCCGTCTTTTTTAACTTCAGCTTTAACCCAAGCAGAAAGAGCGTTAACGACGGAGACACCAACACCGTGAAGACCACCAGAGACTTTATAGCCGCCATCGCCGAATTTACCGCCGGCATGCAAAACTGTTAATACGGTTTCCAGAGCGGATTTTCCTGTTGCTTTAACTATGTCGACAGGAATACCACGACCATTATCTTCAACTGAAACAGATCCATCCTTATGGAGAATTACAACGATGTGGTCACAAAAACCGGCCATAGCTTCATCGATTGAGTTATCAACGACCTCCCATACTAAATGATGCAACCCGTCTATTCCGGTTCCTCCAATGTACATGCCGGGACGCTTTCTTACAGGCGCTAATCCTTCCAAAACAGTAATCTTGGACGCATCATAAGACTCAGTTGCAGCCTTCTTTTTTAATTCTTCCATCTGTATTTTCTCCGGTTCGAATATTATGTATTTAAATGCTCAAATAATTTGAAACCAACAAAATATATCAAGATTTTGTGGTCTCTCTTACTTATTTATATACTATCACTCTTCTTCATCTGCTTCAAGCTAATTTTATAGTAAAAGGTAGAAAGGCAGAGAATGGAAGGTAGAAAGCAGAGAGTGGAAGGTGGAGAGCAGAAGAAGAAATATCAATCTTCCTTAAGTTACGAAATTGTGAGCCCTTGTCAAATTTCGACGGTTGCAAGCGCATGGAGCCTTGAGAGCGCCTAGAAATTTGATGGGGGTGAGCGTAATTTCGTAACTTAAAGTATTTTTTTAAACTTAATCTTAATCGTTTTATCTTGATCAAGATTGAATTTAATCAAGATTTTTTTATTTTTTTTATCAAAATTCTGGACATTTTGGGGCTCAAAATTATCCGGATAATTTAATTCAAATTCCACATTATCAGTCGGCGCGCCAGGCTGCTTTTGAAAAGTTATTGAATAATTGAAGTCACTATCAGTATCGACTGAATAACTGGGCGTATAATTTATCTTAACTTCACTTTTTTCTTTTGGCTTTGTGCTCATCCAAAAATTAACTATTTTTTTGCCATAATCATCGCTTGTCCAAAAGGCTTTTCCATCTTTCAACCCCTTGTCAAACATTTGCTCGAAATAGCCCTGAACCGTTTCAAAATTAGTAACTTCTGAATTTTGCGGAATTAAAAAACGAATAAAATTTTTATTTAGCCCATCTGGCCATACATCAGATCCCGTATGATAACGAATTAGATCAACAAAATCGACAACCCCGCCTTCAGCAGAAATAGTAGTGGAAAATTTAAGTGATTCTTCCATGCTTAAACTGCTTTTAAGACCATCAAGATTTGAATTATTCACGTAAATATAGTCCCCGACTGACGGATAAACATTAGCCGAATAATTTAAATCAGCCAGCCTCTTCTCAAATTCTTCATTAGTAAAATATAACGTAATGTCTTTTTGCTTTAGTGATTTTGACAATGATGCAAATATGGCAGGAGAAGTTTCCGTGTCTTTCAGCGCCGAAAAAAGTTTATCAAGAAATTTTGGCATCATAAGAGACAATATTTTTTTAGGTTCGTTTTCTTCCTTGTCGCCCTCCCTGTCAAAATATCCCTTGTGAACCTCGTATTCTACTTCATCTTTGAAGTTATCAGCATTAATATTTTTACCTAGTTCTGAAACCTCTATCGTACCAACCTCCTTTAAAAGAGAGGTAAACGCCGTGGTATCAATCATCATAACCCCGTCTGCACTGTTTCCTGTTTCCTGATTATAAAACCACAAAATCCTTTCCATTGCCTTCGGACCGTCAACATCCCACCCTGAATCCTTCATTGTTAAAGCACTATCCGGCATTAACCATTTTAGTTCATCTGGAGCTGTAATTTTAGTCTTATCCCTAAAAGCTTGATCGATTTTGTAAATATTAATTCCAAAATCAATGCCAGTTAAACTCCCTTCTTTAAAATGAGCTACACCAAACGAACCGAGAGATCCTCCACTACCGCCTCGCAACTCGCTATTATTTTGAAACAATATTAATATGTTTTTTTCTTTTCCGTCTGCACCGGAAAGCCACGTTAGATCCTTCTCCAAAATTACCTGAGAGGAGTCTATAGATTTAATCGTTTTATCGATAACAGAAATCGCGTCATCTACTTCAGCCGCCTGATCACCTGACAAGCCTTTTCTGGCTAACAAAAGTTCAGTTTTACCATTATTCAACCTGCTCTTTCCATTATTGATCACAGAAATCAATACCTGCTGATTGTCTGTGACATTAAATGAAAAACCCAAACCGGAAGTCTTGCTTTCTAAAAAAGAAATATTTGCTAATTGTCCATGGATTACAGATAGGGTATTTATGATATTGTATGATGCATCGAGTAAACGCTCGTTTGCAAGAAGTTTTGAATTGCTAGCTGAAGCTAAGCGAAGATATTGAATGTCCTGTCCCCAAGATTGCGCAATTAGTTTGATTTTTCCTATATCTTTCTTTGCTTCGTCAGCCTCCTCCATCGCTCCACCAATATCACCACTATCTATAAGCGAAAAGGATTGCTGTAAATGATCTCTTGCCTGTATGGAAAGCTTTTCCGTGCTGCTCTTTGCTGCCGTTATTCTAATTAGTGAAAATAATACAAAAACGCATACCGCTACCGCTATTGCAAGAGATTTATAGGAATAATTCAATTCAAAATTTATCTTAGAATGCTTAATTGGGTTTTTCGGAGTCTTTTTTAAAAATAGTTTTGTTTTATTTTTAGAAGAAGCAACCCTCGCAACAAAATCAGCTTTCACATCCCTAATATAATCATCAAAATCCACGTCGCTAGTTTTTTTTGTCCGACTATTTTGAGAATCAAAATTGGAGAATTTATCAATATCCTCTTTAACACGCCTCGATTTTATATCGTCAATTCTTGGCAAAACCCCTCCAGGGTTAGTTGTTAGTAAACAAGCCCTCTCCATGTCATCCTCGGGCAGGCAACGCCATGGCCAGGGGATCCAGGATAGTAAATCTTAGTGAATTCCCGCCAGATGTTTACCCCGATAAATCATTGGGGCGGGAATGACAAAACAATTAGCAATTGCTATCAGAGCTTATGGTTCTCCAATATATCTTCTACTGCTTTTTTAAATTCATTTTTAAAGCGATCAACGGAGAAATTGTTTGCATGTTGCCTTATTTTTTCTGGATTGAACTTTTTAGAGTCGAAATTCTTTATGGTGTTGATCAAACATTGCGGAGTTTGCTCATCAAAAAATATTCCCGTAACACCATCGACAACAGTTTCCATGGCACCTCCGCCACGATACGCAATGACAGGTCGCCCTGACGCCATTGCTTCAACAGGCACTATGCCAAAGTCTTCCTCAGCTGGAAAAATGAAAGCTTTAGCCTCAGAGTAATACTTTTTCATATCATCATCTGAAACGAATCCAAGAAATTCAATATTAGATTTGGCCCGTTTTTTAAGCATGCTTTCATCTGGACCAGAGCCAATAATTTTTAATGGCAGACAGAGATCATTAAAAGCATCAATTACAAGGTCGCACTTTTTATAATTTACTAATCTGCTAACAAACAAGTAATAGCCTTTTATATCTTGCGGTGGAGCAACTTTAAATCTGTCTACATCAACTGGTGGATAAATAACTTGAGATTCCCGATCGTAATACTTTTTAATACGGTTTGCGACATATTTTGAGTTAGCAAAGAAATAATCGACCCGATCGGCTGCTACCCTGTCCCAAATTCTCATTTCATGGGCAACTTTGTTTCTTAGAAAAGAAAATTTACCTCTTCGGGCTCTAGGATCAACGTTCGCTTCCCATAAATAACGTGGTGGAGTGTTGCAATATGAAATATGTATTGTGTCTGGTTTTGTTATTACGCCTTTAGCTGCCATGCTGGTATTGGAAATTATAACATCATACTTTGCAAGATCGAATTGCTCAAAAGCAAAGGGGGTAAAAGGAACTAAAAATTCTCTTCTTGATCTCATGAAAGGTAACTTTTGTAAAATCGAAGTCCTGACATCAAATTTCGCAAAAGGCTTAGCTTTATTGGAATCGAAAACCGAAGTAAAAATCGGCGCTTTGGGATACATTTCCTTAAGCGCTAGAAGCACCCTCTCCGAACCGGCTACATTTGTAAGCCATTCATGAACGAGAGCGATATTCATATTTTCCACCGAATGTTTCACGAACCACCAACACTAATGTTTTAATAATTATTTTGAAATCAAACCATAAAGACCAATTTTCTATATAGAATATGTCATACCTAACACGCTCTTTAATTGAGGTGTCACCTTTAAGACCGTTAACTTGTGCCCATCCGGTCAATCCTGCTTTTACTCGACGTCGTCTGAAATATTCCGGAATTTCATTTTCAAATTTTTGTACAAGTTTTGGCTGCTCCGGTCTTGGTCCGACAAAACTCATTTCGCCAGATAATATATTCCAGAGCTGTGGCAACTCGTCTAAATTTGTCTTTCGCAATATCTTCCCCAAAGAAGTGATCCGCTCTTTCTCATCATTTGCTGTAGTCCATTTTGAACCGCCATTTGAAAAATCACACTTATCTAAATACATTGATCTAAATTTATAACATCTAAATTTTTTACCGTCCCTTCCAATTCGATCATGATAATAAAAAATAGGACCTCTTGAAGTCAGAAGCTGCAAAAACATTACAAAAACAAATATAGGCGATAGTAAGGCTAACAAAAAAAACGCAAAAACAAAGTCGGATATCCTTTTTAGGATTCTGCCCCAACCATCCAATGGAATTGGTCTTAGCTCCATTACGGGCATGGATCCCAAAAGACCAGAGGAAACATTTAATGTCATCAACGATAGCGTGTCTGGGATATATTTAAAAACAACATTATGATCTGAACAAATCTGAATTAGTTCAATAATTTTTGACTTACTTAAAGCAACATCTGTTAAAATGATTTCATCAATTTGATGTTTAGATATCTTGTCCTTAAGATCTCTGATTCTACCGATGATCTTTAATCCATGTTTGCTTGGCTCAAAATCATTATTTAAGACCCCGAAAACTCTATATCCTGCTCCAACATTGCCTGACACGTAATTAATAATATTAGATGAAGTACTATTATCCCCAATTAATATCATTTTTCGTTCGCCCACCCCAAATTTTAATAGATCCTTCTGGACCAGATGGACAATGGTCCTACCGAAAGATATTGTTATAATACTAGTCACCCATGTAAATACCAAGATCAATCTGGAAAAAAACAACGATCTGGAAAGAAAAATTCCAACGATTAAAAGCAGTATTGAAATTGATGAAGCGTTAAAAATTTTGAAGATTTCTGACCAAAAACTTCTTGATGTCTTAATATTATAAAGACCATGAGAGGCGAAAAGGGTAATCCATATGGGTATTAAATAAATAGAATAACGAAGATATTCCTCGAGACCAATATTAGAAAAGACCGAAACAGTCTCTAGATCAGCCCTTAAATAATAAGCCACAACAAAAGAAGCGATTATCATTGCTATGTCAACCGGAACGAGAATGAAAGCAAAAAACAGTTCAGAGCGTTTCATAATCATTATTATATTCCAAAAAACGATCAGATTCAATGTTAGAACTTTTTTAATAACTAAAATAGTCCAAACCCGAAGATCTGGACATTTTAGTGTTATCAAAAACAAAAACTTTATCTATGACTAGGCAGCTTTTCCAATTCTGAACATTTTAGTACCACAAACTGGACAAATACCTTGTGTGGCAGGTTTGCCGTTTTTCATAGTAACAGCTACTGTATCTTTCATCTCTTGTTTAGCTTTACATTTAACGCAATATGCTTCCATTTTTTTCACCTCCTCCCAAAAGAAATTAATATTGGTGCATCTAAGTTAATCTCACTATATCATTTTATTGGTCACGACTTACGCTTGTCAAGAAGAAATTAAGCTTATTTTAAAGTTATAAATATTTCCACGATCCAACAATCTAAATATTACTGTCCAGAACTACATAATATCAATTAGTTGAGAAAACTAGTTTAGAAATTAGAAATTAGAAATTAGAAATTTTCTTTGGGTTATCCCCAATGTAATCACTCTGAAAATCCTACTATTCCTGCAAGTTCGGCTAATGTTCTCTCGCCAGCATACTGCTTGCCTTCATATATCCAGGTCGGATAGATACTGATTTCCAGAGCAAGGCATTCATCCGGATTAGCGTTTAATCCTGAAGCATCACATTCCACATAATCCAAATATTGTGATGAAGCTTTAAATAGCTCTTTTTGATCGAGACTTCCCTTGGATTGATATGAACCATACAAAACCATACCTTTTTCATTCAAAAATCTGGCAAGACGTTCCGTATAGTCTTCACCTTGAATAGTGGTGCTTCCGGCCACATCACCCTCACTGGTTTTAATAATTCCTGTGTTAATGTCTTTTTTGTCCTGTTCTTTAGACAGAAAAAAAGTTGCGAACAAGGCAGCCACAACAATGAACGTAATTAAAAAAAGTAAACTTTTCCAATTCGCTTTCATATGCCTCCTTTTTAGAACTGAGAATTTAGAGCTTTGAACTTAGGCTATTTTCTTACACCTATTAATTGTAGGTGATATTTTCTTCCCCGTCAAAGACAAACCCTTTATCTGATATTTCATAAGAGCTTCTTATTGAGCTAGTCAAAGGATTCAAATCGTAGTTTCTTTGATCAATTATGAGTTTAGTTTTTCCGTTGTCTTCACTGAAATGAAAATATGGCACGTCAGTAGTAATGTTTTCACTAGTCGATTCTCTTACAAACGGAATAATTGAGAAATGATTATCTAGATACTTGATGACTTGAATATTCTGGCTATGCACACCCACATTCCCCATCAGGCAGATGGCTTCATTATCGTTCTGTAGCTTAACAACCTTTTGTTTGCACAACAATATCTCTTCTTCAAACCCCGAAAGTTTAATTTTATGTTTTGAGCCGAAAAGATTATTTTTAACTAAAAAATATTGATATTCATTATTGTTTTGATATTTTTCAATAGAAAATTTCTCTGAATGTTCATTAATAGTGACTTCAACCTTTTTAGACGACACCGGCTTACCTTCATTATTTGAATCAGCAAAAATGTAGTTTTTGCAAGTAAACACAAAAACCAGCACTAAAAATACTAAGAATATGATTTGTCTTATTTTTGCCCGACGTGTCACCTGCCTCCTAATTATATTTAATACAATGATAACATAACGCTTGTTACTATCAAGCGCTGATCACACAAGAGAGATGCACTTTCCACTTTCCACTTTCCACTTTCCACTTTCCACTTTCCACCTTCCACCTTCCACCCTCCACCCTCTACCTTCCACTATTAGTAGTCTCTTTCGGCCATATATTTTGCGACTCCGATAAAAAAATCTTTACTCTTATTTTTCATATTAGAAGATTCAATCGATTTGATCGCTTTTTGAACATATTTCTGAACAATTTCCTTTGACCTGTCCAATGCACCTGTTTCAATAACAATCTTTCTGACTTGTTCCAATTCTGAAAATCCAACTGCAGAATTACCTAGGTTTTTAACTATAATCTTTCTTTGCTTATGATCGGCATATTTTAATGCGTCTAATGTCAATAGTGTTTTTTTGCCTTCTCTCAGATCGGAAAAAGTGGATTTCCCCAACTTTTCTTCAGAACCAAACATGCCTAAAATATCATCCTGAATTTGAAATGCAACACCAAGTGACACTATATATGTATCTAATTTCTTAAGCTTTGTCTCATCTGCTCCAGCTAAAATTGCTCCCATTTTTATAGGACCGCTAAAAGTATAGGGAACTGTTTTTAGCTTGTGGATAAGTACCACATCCCTTTCTGCTATTCCATTTTGTGCTTCTGAATAGATATCTAAAAATTCACCATAAAATTCCAGAGCGTATACTTGGTTAAACTCTTTAAGCGCACGAACAACGTTCTTCGGTTTAAATTTACTGTTAGCGATTATTTCATTGCTCATTGAACATGCCAAATCACCTGCCAATAATGCTCCAGAAATACCAAAAAGCCTTTTATCAACTTCTTTATCAAACTGATCAGCATTTTTTTCAAATGACTTGTGCGCAGTCGGACCACCGCGCCTTAAAGAATCGTTGTCAATGATATCATCGTGAATTAGAAGGAATGTTTGCATCAGCTCCATAGCCATTGATACTGTCAGAGCCTCTTTTTCGTCCTTGCCGCCATGTGCCAAATAACTATAATAGAAAAGAGCAGCCCGGATTCTCTTACCACCTCGCATCGTCATATCTTCAACTGCTTCAGATAGCATTTTCAATTCCAAAGAAATCTTAGCGCTTTCTTTGATTTGCCCATTCAAATACTTACAAAGGACTTTCTCTAACTCAGTCTTAAATTTTTTAAGCTCAGTTCTAATATCCATATTAATATAATACTCTAACGAGCAAATTTTATTAAATAACATAAAATTTATGGATACTGCCGACTCCACGCCGGCGGTTTCTAGGCTTCGAAACTCTGAGTCCCTGGTCCTCAATAAAGGAATAAATTGCTATGCTTTTAAACGAAAACAAGTATTCCCCGAGCGTAACACGCTCGGGGAATATGGTTTTTTTACTGCTTAAAATTCAGATATCGACTCCTGAACGCAAACTTAAGTGCGCTATCAACAGTGATTCCTTTTGCCTCCGGTGAGACCGGTGCTTTACTAAATATTCCGCAGACTCTGATCTGGTCTCCCTGAAGAAGAGAGGAAGACGATACTAGCACCGCCAGATGACGACATGACTTGTTCTTATACTCGTCGAAAATCATTACTGAATTAGTTTTGCCCAAAATCACGCTAGCCGTGAGTCCGATATAGTTATCCGGCTTCGGATTCATTATCAAGAGTATCACCTCTTTTGCGTTTTTTGGCAAAACAATCGCTTTACCTTCTATCGGCATCTCGCCCTGACCGCCCTTCGCCAAAACATACACGGGGCCGTCATTCATTAACTTTCGATAAGTATATCCTGAAAAGTCCTGAGAGATAGCCATCTTGGCATAATGTTCAGAATCAATGACCTTGGCTGATCCCACAATTGACTTTATAGATTCGATCCTGGCTTCTTCTGCTTCTGCCTTTGGCAAACTCTCCAATAATCTTGCCTTACGCTTATCAGAAGGTGGGTGAGTTGAAACCCAGTTAAGGACTCCTTTGGAGCCTCTGCCCATCAAGCTAAAGACTTCAAGTGCCTCCTCTTTACTGTACTTTTGGTTGATTGCCAATAAAAAGCCTCCAAGATCAGCATCGTACTCATCTTCACGCGAATAACGAAGAGCCGACAGTTTCAGAAGGGGTTTGGCGATCTTGGCTGCTACTTTAGCGTTCCCTTCATAACCAGGCTTATTTAGCGCATCAATGGTCTGATCAATCTGCTGCGCATCTCTAACCTGTTTGTCATACTGGCGCTCAAGATGGCCATGAGCTATGTGTGTTATCTCATGGCCAAGTATTACCGCTAAAATGCTGTCGTTCGGACACGCTTTAACTGCACCAGAGTTAACATAGATATACGACATGGCCGCACATGCATTGAAGTTATCGTCTTTGACAACACATACCCAATATGGGCATCCCAACTTTTTAGCCACTTTATGCACCCGATTATAGATCGAGCCCGAAGTGATAAATCTTTCACCGTTTGGCCCACCCATCTGACGGTAAACTTCAGCGTCAAAACCTTTTGACACCTTCTGAAAACTCGGATAGTCATCCTTGGCTATCGCTGGGAAAATTCCCAGTACTACCATCATAGTAGTAAGAAGCAGTGTTACTACAAACATCAATCTTCTTTCCATGGACTTCCTCCTGATTGTTCATCCGGAAATTACCGGTCGTTCTTATTTTACAATATTTTTTTCAATTTGTCAATGTTACTATTGACAGAAATAAAATAACGGTGTAGAGTACGCCCGCATAAAAAACTAAGCGAAAGGTTTTATAATCGCTTGTATAAAATGCAATTGGAGGTGGCCTAACCATCAAAAAGTACCTGTAACCGTAGGACAAAACACAAACTGATTTGGAGGAAAAAAATGAAAGTCGTAGTAGTGTTTCTTGTGGTTGTGGTTATGATGCTTGCGGCAGCAACTTCGTTCGCTGCCAAAGCAAATGACGCCAATCTGAATGTCTCCATTGGAAATTTCATGCTATCCAACGGAGAAGTGGCAGACATGGTTGGTCCCGGATTAGGGATTACGCTTAACAAGGAAATCCCCATGTCCGGTCTGTTAGGATCCCTGAAAAATGTGAAACTTTACGGTAACCTGAGTTATGTTCGTTTTTCGAATAGCTACCAAGGCGTTTCCATTAAAGAGACTCTCATCCCTATCACAGTACGGGCAATTAAGGATTTTGATCTGGAAAACAAATCATCCTTACGCCCATACGCAGGTTTGGGTGTCGGCATAGTGCTTATGAGCCTGGATATTGAAGGTACCAGCGGATCCAAGACAGATGCCTGTCTCGAGTTGATAGGCGGAACAAAGTTCGGTTCCAACGCCTTTGCCGAATTGAAATATCTCGGCGGTAAACGCAACGGCAACACCGGCTGGGGCCTAAATGTGGGCTGCAGCTTCTAATCTCTTCCAGGCTAGATCGCAATGCGATCTAGCCTGTTTGTTTTAATGTAGATCAAAATATAATATCATTTCCCCCATTTTGCCATCATGACGGCAAAATCATCAACACCTACTTTTTTGCTTTTATCAGCACCAAGTTTCGCCATCGGGTATTCCGTCTGGTTGCATCCCCAATATCTAAGCAAAATTGCAAAATCTCTAATATTTATAGAACCATCGCCATTAATATCAGCCATCTTATGTTTTTTGATCTTAATGGTTTTAGCCTCAGTTTCGCCTTCACTATTTCTATAATTAATAACATATGTTTTTGATTCTAAATCAGCAGAAAGAGAAACCTGCCAAGAAAGAACATCGAAGCCAGCAATGGGACTGGAATTATTATCAAGATAGACAGAAACAACATTCGACTTAGAACCTGTGATTTTAACTTTGTCATCATAAGTGTCGATTTCTTTGTAAGCGGTGTCATTCGTTCCAATAACTGAGTAAATCGCCTTAATCTGAATTGGCCAAATAGAACAACCCATATGCTCATTGTTTACACCATTTGTCTTCCATGTAAATTTGAATTTTAGATTATCACTTTTATAATCTGTTATATTTTCGGACACATTATGAAAAAGCTCATCGCCAAATAGAGTTTCATCATATTTATTAATTTCAGTCCAAACGCCGTCTTTAAGAATGCTCAGACTGACATAATCAGTCCATTCACTGACTCTCGGCTCAGTATCACAAGAAATATTAAAATCAATGCTGGCAGATACTATTTTAGCATCACTCATATCTGTCGCGATAGAAACGACTGAATTTTCAACATCATCAAGATATGGAGTATTTAAATAATCACTCCATAGAATATTATTGTCGCCTGCTTTAACAACGCCCCAATAATTATTGTTTCCTTCCCATATAAGATTCGGGCCAATTATTCCTTCCTGCAGACCAGAAAAATCTTCAAAAAAGATGGTTCTGGTATCGGTATTTGCATCGGCATTTTTACGAACAAACGAAGGAAGAAGCGTCGAAATCAATCCAACGAAAAGCAAAAAAACTACAACAAAAATGGCTTTTATGTGCCAATGTCTCATACTTAATATGATGCCAGATATTTTCTTTTGCTACAAATTGTTTTGGTTATTAAAATATCTGTGTTATGATTTTTCTACTGCTTTTATCAAACACAACGCATGGAGGCAAAGAACGTTGAAAATATATGTGTTCGTTTTAACAGCGCTGTTTCTGTGTTCGCCCTCTTGGGCCAAATACGGAGTATTTGATTTAAATCTTGTAGGCAACACTTACTATGCTGTTGCACAAGGGATTAACGACAAATGTCAAATTGTCGGTTACTGCAGCACATCTGCAACTGACGATACAGTCCAAATCCCGTTTATCTGGGATGAGATTAATGGTTTAAGGGTGCTTCCCGGCGGATATGGGGATGCAAAATCGATCAGCACCAATGTTGTATGCGGCTACCTAAAGAAAAAGGGCTGGATAGCGACCATGTGGAGTGCTTCCTCAAGACAGATACTTTCAGCTACACCATTGAACTTGCCTAGTCTTGGCGGATCACAAAGTTGTCTTTTGTCTTGTAGCTCCGGAGGAAAATTGGTCGGCTGGACCACTGACGTCTCTCAGAATAAAAAGGCCTGCACTTGGATAACTAATCAAACCAACATTCACGTTGAAACTAGTCTAGTCTGTACTCCTAATGACGATGGTACATACCATTTGGGCTACACGACTAGCAGTTCCTACGACCCTGCCACCTATATATGCAAGCCAATCGGTCCGAGTACAATAGGTTATGAAGCAACATCGGTCATTGGCACAGAAAGAAGTTGGGGAGGATTTGGTAACGCAATTGTGGCTGGTAAAAACGCTTCAGGACAGGGATTCTTAGTCCTGAACAATCAACATTACCCACTTAATGTTTACCCCTCGTGTAATCCGCAGAATGACATCTTCCAGCTCTTACTTGACAGCAGCGCTTCCTTTACGGGAATCAATGAAATGGAGTCTCTCTGCGGCCAAGTGGGGAATGTTGGATCTGAACGAGCTTTCCTGCAAGAGAACGAAGTTCGAACGCTTATTCCACTCTTCAATGGAGATGTTAAGAGTTTTGCGACCGGTATTAATGATCAAATTAGTAAAAATGTTTGCTTCTTTGATCCTCTGGCCGCAGAAACACGCGGTATAAATGTTTTAAATTATCAACATGCCGTTCAGGTAGTTGGTTATTCATTCGACAGTCTTAACAGAAACCATGCTTTTATCTGGACCAAAGGCGGAAATTGTGTGTATTTGCCAGATTTAGGCGGCGGAGAGTCATGGGCCTACGGTGTTAATGATGTTGGCGAAGTCTGCGGCGCCTCTAAAGACTCTTCTGGTATAGTCCGCGCAGTACTGTGGCGCCAGATTGATGATGAAGCAGATCCTCCCCGCATGATGTCGTCTGCAGGCAAAAGTACCGGCTTACAAGTTGGCCACGTTCATATTCTAAACGGATTAGTCATTAGTAACACGCTAAGTGATTATTCAGGTTGTTTCTCTTACATCCAAATTCCGGAAGTCCTTTCTGCTGTTAAGGTAATTGGCCCATATGGTCTAACCAAAAGAGAAATCGTTGAATTCGAAGGTACACTAAAAAGAGAGTGCGGTGAATTCACACTCTATCCGGAAATGACCCTCTTCGCTAGAGCAAACGGAGAAATTCCTTCTCCGTTTGCTTTCAGCAATAGATCTATCGTCGATACATCAATCGGCAGTGGTCCTCCTTACTCAGGCAGAGCCAAAATCTGGGGCAAGGTGTTGGATATTAGTTATTTCCCCGACTATCAACGTCTGTTGATTAATGACGGAAGTAATTTTATCCTGCAGGATAGCTATCCTGTTTTCGACGGAGACGGTAACCTTGCTTATGATGAGAACGGGCAAACAATAATGGTTCCGCCTGTTATCGGCATCTTCGTATGCTTGCCTCGCACCATACCTGTCTCCATTGGAGAATCTTACGTCTTTACAGGCGTAAAAGGCAATCTAATGTATAACAAACTCGTCCCGATACTCTGGGACGCAGAAATACAATAATCCAATCTCCCCTCGCTAACTTGCAGCGAGGGGGATTTTTTTGAAAATAGCCAAAATAGTCCACAAAAAAAGTCCCCCCACATTAATCTGTGAGAGGACTTCAGTTTTTTCTTCCCTGCAAAATACTCTATTCCTTATACTCGATTTTCACTTTAAGCGAATCATTCTTTTCAGGAGTACATACTTTAAACCATATGCTCCCCGTGGTTCGAGCTATCCCCGTGCCGGATCTTTCCTCGAGCAACTTCATTCTCGGACCGGAATATCCATAGTCATGTTCAAGATATAGTTTTAATTCTTCCCCCGTACCAACGAAAACTGCCATATCTGAATAGTCGACCTTATCAATCCCATACGCTCCATAGTCATAGACTTTTTCTCCAATCACCTCATATCGAAATCTCTGACCCTTGCAAATAGAATGGCCATGCCAGTTCTCATCAAAAGGAACGTTCATGGTAACGCATCCCCACCAGTCAGATAACTCTTTTTTGGCTTTCTTACCCTCATCTGTTCGAGGATATTGCTCAGCCAGACGACTATACAACGCCCTAGACTCATTACGATCAGAATCGAAATTCGTTGATGCTGCGCTCAAGATTGCGCCAGGAGCCCTTTTGTCTTGTGGAAAGTTGTCTGCGAACTTTACCTGATTAACGCAAGTTCTCACATTAAGATCATAGCAGAAATCGGCATCTTCCTCCTCTAATTCAGGCATGATTTCCGCTGCAATCACAAGATCATCAGTTTTTCCCGTTTCCTCATCCTTTGTGAGAAAATCGCAGACCTTCTTCTTGAACGACTCATCCAATTGAACTGCTTTTTTGAATCGCTCAAGTGCTTCATCGCGATTGCCTTCCAGTCGCTCAATTTGCCCATAAACAAATTGGGCATCGGCGTTCTTGGGATTGTCCTTGATTTCTTCCTTGAGCAGATCGATGGCTTCTGAATAGGAACTTATCTTCATAAGCTCTTTCGCTTTATCCACACGATGTGATCCGCATCCTGCGACGACCACGACTATTACTACCAAAATCAAAAACATTACCTTTTTCATTTTGCGTCCTCCTATCGGATCGTTTTTTTGCAGTATTTGAATATACGACACTAACTTAGCGTTAGTGGAAAAATGGATGTCAATGTACAATGTACGATCGACACTATATCACTAAATTGAAATTATGTCAATATAACCCTATCAAAAAAGACCTGCGACAGGTCTCTTGCATACTGGAACTTTCTCCCGGGCTTCTTTTGTATCGTCCGTTCATAGTCTTCCATGATCGGTTTCCATCGTTTAAGAACAACGATATCTCCACATTTCACAGGCCTCCTTTTAGTATTAATTATACCTCAGGAAGTTACCTAATTAGTGAACATTAACAACCGTCCCTGAAAACCGCAATTAGCCCCATCCTCACCTCATTACAATATTTGCCATTTTTATAAAATTGCTCTCTAATCAAGCCCTCTTTGACGAACCCGCATTTTTTATAACACTTAAGGCCTGCGACGTTTTCTTCAAAGCAGCCGAGTGAAATTCGATGTAACTTTAATGTTTTAAAGGCATAGTCAATTATAAATTTAACTGCTCGTTGACCAATCCCCTTTCCGCGAAATTCCTTTTCACCAATTGCAATATATAGCTCTGCATTTTTATCATCTTGATCAATATGAGTAAGCCCAACCTGTCCAATTGGCTTTTTGTCATACAAAATCATAAATATTTTTCTTGTCTCGTCAGTCTTATATTTCTCATACCATCTTAAATGAAAATCAAAATCAGTTCCTTGTCTGGTTCTAGTACCAAGGAATTCTGTGGTTTCTGGATCATTTAACCATTTGAATCGATATTTCAAATCAGTTTTTCGAATCGGTCTAAAAGTAATTTTCATAGTTCTATTATATCAACTTTCTTAAAGTTTTATCAAAAGCAGACACAAGTTCACTTCTTTCTGTTGCGTCTAAAATCCGTAAGAGTTTTGCTTTGCTTTTTTGTTTTGGTTTGATCCCTAAATTAGACGCGATCATGACAAGATCACTAACAGCTAAATTCTTAAGAACCGGTATCACAGAACTATTGTTTAATGCTTGATCCATTTTATCCTTTCTTTAAAAAATTTTTGTTCCGCACATATGCACGATCGTGTATTTGAGCGGAACTGTTTAATGTTAAGAATTATTAATTTTCAAAATTACACAACTGGTCGATTTTTTTAAGTTATTTAAATAGCTAACTATTGCTCCTTCTTTTTTGCCAACAACTGCTTTTCCGAACAAAGAGTCGACTGAAATTTTACCTAAGCTTATGTCCGTTTCTCTTTGGGAAACTAGCTCAATAGTTTCCTCCTCCTCTCCAAACTTGACGATTATTTTTGAACCAATTTTGACTTCTTTCATTTCAATCCTTGTTAATGATTTGCTTGTTTTATACTACATAAAAAAATCCCCATCCATACCGCATCCGTACTTGAGAGGTTCTTTTCTATGAAAAATAGCAAAAAAGGTGTCACTTTTATGCGGTCGCATTATTTTGACACCTTTTTTGCTACATAATGAATCTTTAAGCAATTTCGCGTGACTTGTCCAATCGATTAATTTAACATAATATACAGACATGAAAACAGACAAATATTTAAGAAAAAGAGGCGGACGCGCGCAGATGATTTATGTTGTATGCGCCAAATGTGGAGAAAAAGTTTTGTATTATCAAAAAGATGCTATTTAAATAGAATATTTGCCCCTTCTCATCTAGAAAAACTACAATATGATAAAAATATTAAGACTCCGAATGATTTGTCTAATCTAATTTGCAGTTGTGGAAATCTAATCGGGACACCCATGATACATAAGGATAAAAGACTCGCATTCAGATTGGAAAGAGGTAGCTTTAAGAGGAAGAAATTTAAGAAAGAATATTTGTAGAAGATATCTAGATATTATAAAAGGGCCCATAAAGAGCCCTTTTGGAAATTCTGAACTAATTTAGTATCGTTCAGATCAGATAGGTTAACCAGAACCTTTTGTATTAGCCATGGATCAAGTTTTCCTTTGCGATCCTTTGTACGCTATGCCAATCGATGAGAACTCTATCATTTCAACAATGAAATGCTCTTCCAACACTCCACAGAAATAACTGGAATTGTATGCTACTGTATCCAAGCCATCGCTCGACACAAAGCGGACACCAGTATTATCGGATATGCATTTGATCTGTTTATAACCACAGTTTTGGTAGTACTGTGATCTTGCATGGTTAGCAAAGTCATTTGTGAGATACGAGCAGATTAAAAATGGATAGTGAGCCTTCACAAGGCTGCTCAAAACCACTGCTGGTTCGCTCATATTTCCAAAACTGTTGAATGGAAATACAGCAAGAACCTTAGCTGAGTCCTGAAGCAGTCCTTCTTTGCACGGAAGCTCATGTATCATGGCGGCATCGCCTATCTTTATCTGATATCGATCAAAAGATAACCCATATGACAAAATCCTATCTTGGCCATTTTCGACATATCTCTCGATAATGTCTATTCCAAGATAGGATTTTTGCTGTCTTACAGCCCAATCAAGATATCTCCCATCCATACAGCCAACCTCAACCAATGTCTCGAATCGGCTAGCAAGTGATGTAAGCAAATCTTCTTCTGCTATGAGATATTCAGTTATCTCATTGGGGTATCTAGATGGATCCACCAAGCGATCACCATGCCCCGAAGAATAGAAACCATATGTAGCGAGCACGTATCACCTCCATCAAGAAACGATCGTAACATCACAGCTCTCTGCTTGAGCATACTTTTCCAGCAACTCAGCAGCTCGCTCTGCCCCTTCCTTGAGTCCAGTACCAGTGAAAGATATGATTACCATAATAATGCGTTTGGTAATACTGGTTATCATAGCTCTTTCTGAGTCACTAGTAGGACTGCCATAGGGTCCTTTCGCATCTTTAAACACAGGTAGTTCTGCGATATTAATCGCTTCCTTGCCAATGCCTTTGTAGGATTCGCCTTGTTCGCCAATGGTAAAAATAATCGGACCAGAGATGTTGCCAAGATCATAGGAACCAACAGGATGAAGAGTCTCAATTGAAACAAGATTGTTAATGTCTACAACATTATTTACCTTGTAAAGACCTTTCCCCTGAAGAATTCTGCGAATTAAAGCCTCGGCGGAACCGCGATAACGAACAGGGTCTTTTCCGAGCCGTCTGTAAGTCTCACGTACGGCAGCAATCTCTGGAAGCTGTGCAATGACCTCAATAGAGTGGCTTTTGCCAGTCGATGCGATCTGCTTATCAATTTCTTTCCACAGACCGCTGGAGTGCTTCTCAACAACAACAGTTGTCTCAACAACTCCAAGTGATAGATTTGGATTTGCTTTCTTAAGAGCCTCGCTGATTGTGATTTCCATAATGTTCCTTTCTATAAGAAAATATATCTGAGTCATAGCAAACAATCAATCTGTTACTTCGTCTGCTTTCATTATGGCCCTGATCTCGAGAAGTTCTTCGACGGTAGGCAGTGTGACATTAGGAATATGGTAAATCAACGATGCCTCACCATAGTCTCTCAAAACATCTACATACTCCACCTTTTCAACTGCCCAATTCAGATAGTCGTAGCCGACACCATTATCCTTTCCTTTCAACGGGTGCTGAACTGCCCAGTTAAAGCTTCTTACAACTGGATTTCCATATCTTTGTTTCCAGCTGGAAACTTGTTCCAGAATAGCTAATCTTTGCTGCTGACTTTCGCCAAGACCAAAAAGAATAGAAACTCCAACCTTAATCCCAATCTCTGAGTACTCGCTGATCATCTGTTCGGCTCTCATAATCCATTCGTACTTTCCCACGTCTTTACTCATACCTCCGATTGAGGATGGATCAAATGTCTCAAGACCAACAAAGATGTACTCAAGCCCTTTAGGTACAAGTTCCGTGATTATCAACTTCTGCTTAATTGCAGTATCAACAGTAAGTTGACCGCCAAACTTGATATCAATAGAGTGGTCTTCCAGTATGCTATTCAACTTTGTGAGCTGTGAAGTTAATCCGCCAAGAATTATTGAATCCTCAATGAAAGCGCTTGTTCTTCTTCCTGGTGTATCTTCTTTAATAACATCGTGGATATCCATCAATTGTCGAAAGAGTCGGTTTGATGAAGTCTTGACTTGCGATAAAGGACCACATACGCTTGTTCGTTCGCTACAAAAGCCACAGTCGTAGATACATCCCGTGCCCATATCACTGAACGCATGACCGGTTAGAGCACCTTGAAATACATCAAACCCGGTTCCGATTCCAAACATCTTTGCAGGTGATGGCAATCGGTCTCGATCAAAAGTTATACCTTTACTAATGATGGTTTTCATGTGACCGTCAGTAACGCAGCCAGCAATCCAGTTACCTGGAATATTAGATATGTTCTCGAGCATCAAAGCTGGAGTGATCCAACTATCATTTCTCCCTGCTAAGTCTGCGATTACTTCGCCAACTTTAGCTATCACAAATTCTCCTTCCCCAGATACTATAAGATCAAACACATTATCGATCTTTCCTTCAGAGATGAGTTTAAGTGGTGAGCCATTATGATGTTTTACGCAAGTTCTGGCTTTGTCAGTGTAGATAGTTTCACTAGCATGACGACCGCCAAGGACAATGTAGATGCTTTCGCCAAACATCTGTCTGGCTAGTTTTGCACATGCAATTGCTCCTGGAAAACACATTGTCATTGCGCCGATCAAAAGAAGATTAGGCCTTTCTCTTGCAAGTAATTCTTCAAAATACGATGTCTCCTCAGACAATGAATTCATCAACAAGAGATTCTTTCTTCGAATTTTCCTTGGCACAGCCCAATTACTGTCACCCCACGCACCTAACTGATTATCAGCTAGGAAAGCGGCATACCTGGAAGCATTATATAGGCTCACAGGGTCCCTACTTGTTAAAGAAGTCGTGCCCAGTCTCCCAAAAGGATATTCTGGTGCGGAAATCGCAATAACTCTTAATGACATGATCCCCCCCTATAGTTTGTCAAAATACTGCCCTTATTAACCAAAGGCTTGTTTAGTTATAGATCAAGTGGACAATCTCCATCCATACCTGATGGGTACTTAGGAGGTTCTTTTACTTGAGATCTGTCGCCCAAACATTAACATGTTTGCATAATTGGCATTAAGAATTTATTAAATATTTATGAAAAATAGCAAAAAGGTGTCACTTTTATGCGGTCGCATTATTTTGACATCTTTTTTCTATTTGAAAATATTAAGTTTAGAACAGCTTCTTTTTTGCCAGTTTTTCTAAATAACTAATTCTCCACGTGACATCATGAATAGCTTCTTTCTTAAGTGCTAAGTAGGCGTTGCGGGAAGTGTAGGTATAGTCCGATGGTGATTTCACTTCAAACAATGGCTTTCGCAAGTTGTTTTCTCGCGACATTATTCTAACCGGATACTCGTCAAATCCCAACTCCCAGAGGATTTGACCTTCTTCGGCCTCATCAAAAACAAGCATTTTAAGCAAATGATACTTTAATTTACTTTTTACCCGACGATTTGACTCGCTTTCAGGTTTAAAATATTTTATAGAATTTTTAAGCAACTCTCTTAAAGAATCAACTGGCGATAGAGCATTTTTCTTGATTCCATTCTGAACCACATTTAACCGAAGAAGCGAACTGTTTTCCAATCTTTCATGAACATTAAAAAATTTTAGCGCTTGATATACTTCCTCGTCACTTACAACAGAAAGGCCAGACGACAAATTATATACAACATCATTAATAAATGTGCCAAACCAATCGTAGAAAGAGTGCGTAAAAATCACTAGCATAATCATCAAACTTAGGAATACTAAGATTTCAAAATTCATTGTCACCCGAGAACCGAATAAAGCACCAATATAAATTAAAAGAATGAATGCTACTACTATTGATTTATAGAAAAAGCTATTATCGAAAATGATTTTTTCAGATGGTAAAAACAAATGATAACGAACCATTGAGTATGTGAAAAGTAAAGCACCCAAGGTGATGGCCACCATAAAAATTATACCTGCAGGAGGGATAAGAACGTAATATGAAATCAAAGTAAATATACTAGCAATTGTATATACCGCCCCGCTCAATATGGGTAAAAAATACTTCTTAAGATTCTTTCTTGATTCATGCCAAAAATTTAGCGTGCCCATGAAGAAGCACCACCACACAAATAAGACAGTAGGAACCAGCAACGGCCCTGGCGCAAATCCATCAAATCTTTGATAGTTAGAAAATCGTATTATGTCCTCTTTTAAGAACACCCCCCCATGTAGAGCAACTCCATATAAAGCCACACTGATTATATATCCAATGACTAAAATTATATTTCTCTTTTTATTCTTCACACCACTAACCAATAAACTTGCATGATAATAAGCAATTGGTGCAATAAAAAAGGGCCAATTGGTAAACTTTTGCCAAACAACATACTCGTGAAGAGACCTTGAATGTAATAATATTGGATCGGTAAAAGTAGAAAAACTAAACCCAAACAAAAAGACAAAAGTGGTCCAAGAAAGCCAAGAAGAAGGATTTCTTGAAACAAGGTAAACGCTGACCCATATAATTATTAGGCCAATTACTATCTCCGATATCTCGTAAAAATTTAATGCTAACATTGCATTCCTTTAATAAGCAACTCTCTAACATAGCATCCTACCATATAATAAAATTTTTTTCACCTGTGACAAGTAAAATGTATTAAATTATATCGTTTTTCACATTAAGAAAAGATGAAGAAATTATAAATTAGCCATTTATTTTATCGTGGTTTATACACTGCTAGATTGATTAATAATCCGCTACCATTGACATTTAAGCTCAGATGTGGTAATATATCACGTTTACTGTCGTCTTCGTTCTTGTTACAATCGTTATGAAGAATTACGAAGACATGGAAAATGAACCTTGATAATCTAGAAAGGAGTCGCCCCAAATGGAGGCACAGAAAGATGAAGAGCAATTGCTCAATTCCGAAGTCGCCGACATTAGAAGGCGACTAGAAGAAAGACTGAAATACTACGAAGAGAATTGCTCCTCAAGCCATAAGCTCAAAGCGGCGTGGTTAAAGGCGGCAATAAGCGCTCTTCAAGGTTTTTCACATGTCGATAACCCACCTAAACGGTGGGAACAGTATGTCAAAATTGTAAAAGGAGAGGAAAAAAATGAAAGAAATGGTTGATGAAATTCAGAAATTCCTTGGAACGATCATTCCTCCGATCTCCCCAGACTATACTCACGAAGTATCGCTGACAAAAACTGAGCTTCAATTGCTCATCCCTGAAAAGAGGAAGGCTTTCTTTGGCCAAAGAGCAGTCATCATGAGACAGCAAACAGAAGAGGGAGCCGTCTCACACGTCGTCATGGTAACAATGCCAATAACTGCAAAAATGTGCGAGGGACATATGCCTGGCTATCCCATTCTTCCGCTTGCTATTGGAGGATGGATGCTGTCACAAGCAGGGGAAATTGCAGTAGCATATGCTCATAGTCACAATGGTGGCTCAAACGACGAAGAAGCATACGTACCGCTAGTTGTTGAGACTGGATCTGTCAAGAGCAAAAATCGAGATTTCCTAGTTCCCGGAGAAGTTATCTTGGCAGTGGCGAAAATACGAAGTCATAGGTTTACAATGTACACTCTTGACACAGAAGCATGGCTAGACGGTCAAAAAGTAGTTGAAGTCCCCGGAATGATGTACGCGTGTCTTCCGTGGAGCAAATTCGTTGAGAGGTGCCGAAATGGAAAGAAACTTGTGGCATGATCCTTGCGTAGCTGGCTGGTTCAAAGACCAGCATTTTGCTCGACCATATATTGAAATGATGAGAGCTTTTTCCAAAATGCTACCATTGGTTCCTAGAGGAGACTGGCTAGACATTGGCTGCGGCGCAGGAGAAGTGACCAAACTGCTTTGGGATAAATCGAGTGGAGCTATTTCAATCATCGGTATGGACGTTAATCCTGGAAATCGCAAGATCTTCATGGAAAACACCAAGCTAATGAGACCCCTACCAGCCGACAGCAAAGTATCTTTCAAATCAGGTGATATTTGTCAGCCGTTAGATCTTGGCTACAATTGTCTCGATGGCGTCGTTTCGGGACTTTGTTTGTCTTACGCAGAGCACTACAACGGCGCCGAATGGACAGATGAAGCTTACCTTCGCATTTTCGCGGAGATCTACCAGGCTTTAAAACCAGGTGGGAAGCTTGTCTTTTCCTCCAATGTGCCTGATCCCGATTTTACTCGGATCATGACCAGCTCATGGAGAGAAATTCTCTTTGGTGGAAGATTATTCCGCCTTACGAGAAACGGACTTGCAATGGTGAAATTCTCTAGATGGTTAAAGGAATGCGCCGAGATAGGACGCTTCCACTACCCATCAATCGAGAAAATCATCACAATTCTCACTGATGTCGGCTTCAAGGACGTACAATACGAATTAACCTATGCCAAACAAGCATGGGTGATAGGATGCAATAAATAAGTGAGGGAAGTAAACTTGACCGATCCCCCAAGAGAGTAGTAAACTAGAAATAGAACTACATATCTTGGGGGATTTTGCATATCAGAGGGGTTATGTTAATAAATGTATTATTGCTATCAGTTAGCATAGCATCCATAGGCCTTGGTTTGATCATCTTTTTGCGTAATACTAAAAATAACGCAAACTTATATTATGGTTTATTTTCAATGTTTCTGGCGGTCTGGTCATTTGGAATGTGGATGTATGCAAAAGACCCAATTGACTACAATAGAATTATTATTTGGTCCAAGATACTACACTTTGCAGGTATATCGGTGGCAGTAAATTTACTGTTTTTCTCCCTTGCTTTTACTGTTAACAAGCTATTATCAAAAATTTACATTAAACTTATCCTACTCACTCCGACGATCTTCCTCTTTTGGTTTACTCTCTTTACAAATAAAGTAATTTCTTCGGTTAATTTTTTGCCCGATAACAGACAATTAATATACGGTCCATTCTATTTTATTTACTTTGGTATTTTTGTTTTATATATGTTTTTAGCACTAGTTGTATTAACAAAAAAATATCTTGTATCTAGCAGCGTATTAAAACAACAATTAAAATATATTTGTCTTGGCATTGGCATTCCAAGTTCAATTGCGCTTGTGATCAACATGGTTCTGCCTGCATTGGGAAACTTCAGAATTGCATGGTCTGGTCCCATAGTTATTTTTGCAATTATCGCCTCGATAGGTTATGCGATAACAAAACATCATTTGTTTGAAATCAAAGTCATTGTCTCAGAAGTTAGCGTGGTGCTCCTTTTCTTCGCTGCTTTATTTGACCTCTTAACCTCAAAAACACCCAGCGAAATCACTGTAAGATTTATTGCTCTTGTGATTGTTATTTTTGGGGGATATTTGCTAATCAAAAGTATTCAGCATGAAATAAAACAGCGGCAAGATTTAGAAAAACTCGCCAAGAAGTTAGATCAGGCAAACAAGGACCTTGAAGAGCTTGATGAGACTAAGGACAATTTCTTATCCATGGCTTCACATGAACTCAATACTCCTATTGCCGCCATTTTGGGGTACTTATCTATGATTATTGAAGAGAAAACCTGTGGAAAACTCGATCCTCAACTAGCCAAATACTTAAATACCATATTTGCGTCGTCACAACGCTTGGCTGGTCTAGTTAAAGATCTTCTAAACGTCTCAAGAATTGAGTCAAATCGAATTCATATAATCTATTCCGAAGCACAGATTGAAGACGTTATAGAACAATCGATTTCAGAAGTGGCGATCAAAGCAAAAGAAGTCGGGCATCAATTAAAATTCAAAAAGCCTGAGCGCAAACTTCCAAAAACATGGCTTGATGTGCCAAGAATAGTTGAGGTTATGATTAATCTAATCGGCAACTCAGTAAAATACACAGATCCAGGTGGCAAGATTGAAGTTGCTTGTCATGCCGACGATAATAAAATAATAGTTTCAGTCGAAGACAATGGGCGCGGAATACCAAAAGACAAATATGATCATGTCTTCGAAAAATTCACTCAAGTTGATGTGCTGAAAGATGAAGTCAAAGGAACCGGTCTTGGCATGTTCATATCGAAGAACTTGATAGCAATGCACAAGGGCAAGCTTTGGTTTAAGAGTTCTGTTGATAAAGACGATCACGGCACAACATTTTATTTCTCAATACCAATACTAAAAGAAAAGCCATTCGACCCACATGAAGGTGAAGAGGCTGTGATGTCGTCCGATAAACCAAAGCCAGAAGACGCAAAGTCAGCAGATACTGCTGCATTAAAACCATCAGAGACTAAGATGGAAAAGAAAGATACAGCGCCTGCAGAAAGCAAAGATAGTGCTCCAACACCCATTCCATCAAAAGATTCCCCACCAACAACTGCCGCCGAAACTACATCTAATTTAAAGGCAAAAATCTAGGACTTAATTATAAAAAAAATAGCTCAACTTTACATCAGATGGCTATTTTTTATTTTATAATTAAGCTAATTTTAAGCGTTTTTCCTATAAATTAATCTGTGGGCAACGGTGGATAATTATTCAAATATCATTCGTTTGTAGACTTTTCTGGTTGCGTCTACATCGCGCATGCAATATTTACATATGTCATCAACTTTGCCGGCTAGAAAATAGTCGTAGACTTTAGAGCCGTCGATCCCCTCTTCTTTTGGAGAAGCAATTCCGAGTGCGATACTTAGCTTATGTAAGCTTGTGCCCTGTGCTCCCCATTTTTCCCACTCTTTCATTGTGTCAAAAATAGGATCACTTCTATATCTAGCAAAGTTTAAATATCGACTTGGACGAATATTGTTGATAACAGAACGCTTGTAGATAAAGCGAAAATCAAATTCCATAATGTTATGGCCAATGAATAGATCGCTGTCTTTTGCAATCGCCCAAAATTTTTCCAAAATCTCTTTTTCGTCGCCCGACAAACATTCAGCTGGTTCATTATCAATCGCATAGCCAATGCAACAGATGCGCCCAAATTCGCCTTGGAAAGAAGTATTACGGAAAAAAGTGTCAAAATCATTCATACCTTTGACTAATTTTGAACCGTTCTTTTTTCTAGAATCCTCCCAGAAGCTTTTGATTAAATCCATCTTGTCGCCGGGAGCCGGCAAAGTTTCAATGTCAAAAAATAGCTTTTTCATATTCCTCCGTTTATGTTATTTAAAGAAAACAGCCTGCTGGAAATAGTACCCAGCAGGCTTATAATGCCATGCTCAGCATGAGCTATAAGGCAAACGCTAGTATCATTTCCCCCTCAGGAGTGATTTTATGACGCTTTGTAATTGCGCCAACAATGGATAAGCCCATTCCTCCTTCTCGCCCAATAGCGATAGATTCAAGAGCCTTTTCCTTGGAATCATGTTCCATGGCTAGCTCAATCAGATCCCTGGCCTTTTGCGCACATTGACTTTCTGTTTGTATGTGTTCAATAAGGCAATTGTCTTCTCTGGTGAACCAAATCCTTAAATTCGGCTCACCACAATGCTTGACTACATTTGTGGTAACCTCACCAGTTACCAACACCACATCATCCACAACACTTGCTGGAACTAAAGCTTCAATCTCCTCTCGTACTTGTTGACGAATTCCACTTATGCTTTCATTAGAAACAGCACAGCATTCCATTTTCCGCCTCCAAGATGTTTTTTGATTGTATTGCCCCATCGTTAATTAGAATTGTGAACTTAGAGCTTAGATTTTTGGCCTAGTTCTGAGCCATTCTAATTAACTGAAAGAACAATTAATATGGTCTTGTCAAAAGTTCATAATGTGCTTGTGGATGAGCGCAAGCAGGACACACCTCTGGTGCTTCTGTTCCCTTGTGTACATATCCGCAGTTCCTGCACTTCCACTCAACTTCCTCATCTCGCTTAAATACCAATCCCCTTTCAACATTTTCTTTCAGCCTTAAATATCGATTTTCATGTTCTTCTTCAACTTCACCAATTTCGGTAAAAACTTTGGCTGCCTCGTCTTGACCTTCTTCCTTGGCAGTTTTGGCGAACTCGGGATACATTTTAGTATGTTCAAAATTTTCTCCAGCTGCCGCAACACCAAGATTTTCCGCTGTAGTCCCAACAACCGGAAAATCAAACTTTTCCAATGATGATTCAGTTGGACCAGAGAGAAGTTTCATCAACCTTTTGGCATGTTCTTTTTCATTATCGGCAGTCTCAATGAAAATAGCAGATATTTGTTCGTATCCCTCTTTTTTCGCCTGCGAGGCAAAGTAAGTGTATTTATTCCTTGCCATTGACTCGCCGGCAATCGCTTTTAAGATATTTTTTGGCGTTTCCATTACAAACCTCCGGTTATAGATCCAATCTATTCAATTATTGCTGATTTTTTAGCATTAACAATTTTTTCCTCAGTCTCTTCAATTTCCTCCTCAATTTCTTTCTCCTGAGACAGGATGTCACGCAGTCTGCTCTCCAGTCCTTTCATTCTAACCTCAAAATAATTCTCTGCCAATACCCCAAGAATGAAAAGCATAATCGGAATGCTAATTATTCCATAAACAACAGTGACAATCTTAGAAACATCATGAGAAGGCACAAAATCACCATAGCCGACTGTGGTCAGAGTCATAACTGTAAAGTAAAGGGAATTAACTATACTCCAACCCTCAGAATAACGATAAAACCATGTCCCAAACACGACAAGAACCAATATAGTAGTAACTGCACCAAGCAAAAGCGTAAACCGTTTAATCATTTTTATATTTCCCTATTTATTCTGAGCTCTAAGTTTTAACTTATTATTCTCTCGAATCAAGCACAACCACAATTGCAGCTAAAACACCGATAATAATCTCTGCCCAAGCAAGCCATGTGGGCTCTTTTAGAAAATCCCAACCTGTGATTAGACCGGCAATACCCAAGAAAATCATTATGATCCCAATTATCCCAAGCGCTAACTTTGACATTTTACCTCCTTAAATTATTATCGTTATTTACTGATAGTCGATTACCTACAACTGTTTTGCTGTCTTCGACTCTGAGGGATGAGCCCTCAGGCTCAGACTCGAATGAGACCTGACAACTATTATATCAATCTGCATCCTTCTCATACTGTCCGAATGTGTTTCTGTTTTGGTATACCCCTTTTTTAGGTAGCAGTTTTACACTTACCTTAAATTTCCTAGGCTCTCCGTTTGCATCATGGAATTCATCGGTTTTATTCTCCTGAAATATTTGCATCAATTCCACAGATAAGATCTCTTTTAATGTTGCTATCTCTTCAGTATTAGCCTTAATATCTGCTAACAGTTTCTGATTAGGACCGCTACCTAAGACTTCATCTTTAATTTGTTTTTTCTTTTGAGTAACTGCCTTTGCTTCCTCTACCGCTTCCAGATACTCCACTGAATTATCAAGCTCTCCGTCTAACATTTCCTTAGCATTACGCACTTCTTCTTCATACTTTTCCAATAAATCAATTCTTTTTTGAATAGTCGAAACGTCCATTTTAATTTATCCTGTTTGCTCTGCAAAGCAGTAGCCAATAGGACCCTTTTATTAATAATCTAATAACTATTTGGTCTAAAGCTCCCAATTACAACATTGGCATTTATATGTAATTTTTTCTCAATAATAAGACCTTCGTTTAAAACTTTCAGAACTCTGTTATCCAGAGCCGATTCAGCAACATTTTCCTTGCTAACAATATTGTGTCTTTCGTTATCAAAAATTTTCCCGACTTCAACCTCGGAATCCATAAAATCATAGCCGACAGGACGAAGCTTGTGTTTGAGTTGTTTTCTGATTATTTCTCCATTATATCTTACCCAATCTTCTTCTGGGGATAAAACCTGAATTGTATCT
This sequence comes from Patescibacteria group bacterium, assembly GCA_041649155.1. Taxonomy (GTDB): domain Bacteria; phylum Patescibacteriota; class UBA1384; order XYA2-FULL-43-10; family 1-14-0-10-43-13; genus JAMCZZ01. The sequence goes on from JBAZNP010000002.1 coordinate 56,797, forward strand.
GGCTTTGAGGTGAGATTAATAATAAAAGATTCATCGATTTTCTTGTACTGGCCAGACATTATTAATTTTGAATTTTGTATAAAAACTTTAATACTTTGTAATACTTCGGGCTTTATTTTGCCTTTTGTAGCAAAGTTATTTACCACTATTTCGAATTCTTCAACATTATGAATATTGGGAGGTAAGTGATATTCAGGCTTTGGAGGTAGCGGCGGAGTCAGCGGCTTTAGCGGTTTTTTTTCTTCGACTTTCTTTTCTTCTTTAAGTTCTTCTTTTTGCTCTGGAATTTGGACTAGCATGCTCTTAACATTATCCAAACCATAAGTTTTAACTAACTCAGTTAATTCTTCTTTGAGCCTGATTGCTGATACTAAATCTAATTTTTTATTCATTTTACCCTCAAATACAAGCTATTTTCGATTACTCTTCAATAAACTCGATCGTGTCATCACTCGAATTATTACTTACCAGATATTGATACACAAAATAACCGCCCACAAGTAAAACAATGGCCGCAGCGACAATAACGATCATTTTTAATTTAGATGATTTAGTTGAAGCAACTCCCGTTGGAATACTTGGCTCCGCTGCTTGCGGCTGTTCCTGAGTATTTTGTCTTACTTCCGAGGTTGGTTGAACGCTTGGTTCGGATTGTTGCGGCGCAGATGTTTGAACTGGAATTCCAGTATTGATCTCAGGTGCACTCGGAGCCTGTACGGGCACATTCTGTGGCTGGTTTGTATTTGGAGTACTATTAGCTGTCACGTTTGGATTTGAATTTTCCATTGTCCCTTCCTATTTACTTGATTTTTTCTTTTAATTTAAGGATAAACTGTTTTAAATTCTAAATCAAATCAAAGATTGTAATTGCTTAATATCATTCAAATTATTTAATCCGCTGGAGTTCATAAAATTAGATAATATTTTGACTTCACAATAAACCGCTCCGAATATCAGTATCACAAATATTATCAGCCCATAAACAGAGGCCCTATCCCATTTCTCCTGCACAGACTTAAACTGGCTAAATGAGCGCCATTCTCGCAGCTTCCAGGCTCGCCGTCTAGCATAGATAGGTAATATGAACAGCACAGGAAAAAACAAAACTCCAAATACAATGCTCACCCAGAAAAACACTTTGTCTTTCATGTACCAAAAGTAGATGGCGCTACAAACGAGAGCACTGAAAGAGTATTTGCTTAGATGCGCCTCTTGTTCTTGCGACGAGAGCTCAACTTCCTGATAACCTTCATTTTCTGCAATAACCTCACTCATTTTCTTATCAATCTTAGATTGTTCAATATTTGTTTCCATATTCTCATTATATGCCAAGTCTGGAATATGAAAAGCCCCAGCAACATTAATGCAATTACTGGGGCTTAGACTAGCGAACAAAGCGATTTCTGATCGTTTGCCAAAAACGGGATAAGGACTGCTTAAACGCAATCCAGAGTATGCCGCGGTAGGACTTCCAGTGTTCCTTGATTAGCCCACGGCCGTGGCTAGTAAGGAAGTAGAACCAGATCGGAATGGCATAGAGGCAAAGCCAAGCACCAAACCGGCTCATCTTTTTCGGTCGGAATAAAACATGCTGGCCATTGTAGAGATCATAATTTCTCAGCCATTCACGCCCTTCCGATTCAAAATCACGCTCAATTTCAGTTCCAGGCAGAAGTACAAGCCCTAAAACCTGAAGGTAATAGGCTCCCCACTGTCGGAGTTGGCGGATGCCTTGAAAAAACGACCAGGCAGTGTCCGTGTCGATACCTGCAATAGTCATAGCCAACGATTTAATACCGGCAGCATGGAGAAGAGCCAGACAATTTCTGATCTGCTCGGGATTTTGTCCTTTTCGCATTTTTTTCAATGTGACTGCGTCAGCAGACTCAATGCCCAGACAAACGGTTATACATCCGGCCCGCTTCATTAGATCTGCGATTTCCGGCGTGATATCCGTTACTCTTGCCTGGCAGAGCCAACCTTTCGGCGGAACCAGATCTAAAACGATCATCTGTTTCATGAACTCAATCGTTATCAACCTAGTACGAGCATTTCCGAAGAAATTGTCGTCAGAGAAAAAAATAGGATTTTTCTTCCACAGAACAGGATAGTGTTTTTTATACTCCTGCAACCAAGCAATGCGTGCCTCAACTGTTGAAGCGCGATATTCCGCCCCAAACATTGTTGCAACGGCACAAAATCGACATTTAGATGGACATCCCCGGCTATTATTTAAAAGGGTTTGCTCCATCTTCTCATAGCCGATGACGGTGTTAAAAGCCGGAAGCGGCAAAGCTGAAAGCTCTTTCTCTGTTAGAAGAGATTGATCATCATTTTGCCTTACTAAGTTGCCATCTTTCCAAGTTATGCCAAGGATATTTCCAAGGCTTTCTCCGCTCTGTATCGCTTTTACAAGCTGCGGGAAAGTCTTGTCGCCCTCATGTCGGACAACCACATCAGCGCCAGCCGAGAGTGATTCTTCAGGCAATTTCGTTGAATGTGGTCCGCCCACTACAATAGCATTCTTGTATCCTGCAGAACGCAGTTGACTTATCATCTTATACGTTGGATTAGCTGTACATGTTATCACACTAAAACCAACAAGATCGTAGTTCATGAGTTCCTGCCAATCAAATTTTTGTATTGATTCAACATAGCAGGTAACTTCATAACCCTCTTCTTTCAAAATAGCCGCAAGAAGCGGGACGCCTCTTGACATTTTGATCAGGGCATAGATATTCAAACGATCCAGACCCAGATACTCAACTAGAGCTATCTTCAAGATATTCCCCTCCTTTACGGGAAACTGCTTGTATTTTGTACTAATTTAAACCGCATTTTCATGCAACCCAAATTGCAAGCTCATCATACTAATAAATGATTCACAAAGCAAAAAATGAACGAACTAATCGTTCATTTTTGCTTACTTGTTTACCCGTTTACTAGCCCAATAGCTTAATTAATTTCTCTTTTGCCTCTATTGGATAAAGATTCTCTATATTTTTCATCTCACTTATTTTGACCCATTTGGGATAAAATTGATTATTTTCATTCATTTTCTCCTTCTCTGGACCGCCTAATTCAACTTCTCCAGAAAAATCAGTTATCAAATAAAAATATTCATCTCTACCCTCAAACTCATAAACTTGAGTAGGATTATGTTGAACAAACAACAGTCTATCAATTTTAGCGTCAAGCGAAAGCTCTTCTTTGATTTCTCGAATTGTCGCTTCTTCGGTCGTTTCCCTTTCCTCAACCCCACCACCAGGAAATACATAATACCAACCCTTTTGCCAACTCGGATTAAACCGATGGATTAGAAGAATTTTATTATCTTTGACAATTATGCCAACTGCTCTTTTTGCAATATTATTCATATTAAAATTATATAACTAAGATATAGGAATTGCTAATTTGGGCAAAAAAAGTGCCCCGACGCATATGCATCGGGGCGAGATAATCTGTCTAGATATTTTAATTCAATATCTGCTTGTCTTCAGGGTAAGCAACATAAAATGTTCCATTGCGTTCTACCCCATTTAGTACAACTAATTTACCAACAGAGAGATCGAAAGCCGACAAACTGACGGCTGTAAGAGTGTTGTTCAGAGTTACCGAATACTGACCCGTAAGACTATTGTAGCCATTATCCGCAGTCACCCTAGCCACAATCCTTGAGTATAAACTACTGGTTGTCGACAACTTCTCAACAGGAACTCCGACCGCTTTAACCTTGTATTGTACCGACGAAGGATAATCCTGCAAAACAATATTCTGATAGCCCGATATATAGTTAACAAAGCGCCGTCCATCAGACTGCTCTGTTACAGTGCCCTTCAGCCAGTTAATTTTCTTTCCCAGCATAGGTTTACTAGCAGCAACTCCTTTCACTAACACCGCTGGAACTCTTTTTTCGTATGGCTGAATAATCATCTCATCCGGACCAGTTATTGCTGTAATCACCCCATCAAGCAGAATTGTTGTCTCACCAATTGGTGCCTCGTACAATGCAGATAACCCAAGAATATAACCGACAGTTCCGTGATAGAAATTATACTCTACTTTTCCTTCTGCATTTAATTGGCCAGATAGGGTTTTTATAGTTGGGCTAGCCTGATCGTCTTGCTCGGAAAGCACTACGTTATATTGATGTCCAGGTTCTCCAATAATTATTAATACATAGTCTCCTGGTGGAGCATTACCTATCTCTGCAATTGGACCAGTATTTATTGTTTCGCCGGTTTCCTGGTTTTCAAACTGCTCATCTTCACTAGCCACAGTCGACCTATTAGGTTGAGTAAGCAACAATCGAAGGCTCGTGTCGGATGACATCGCAGTCACAGATGAAGATAGATAGTTTGGTAACAAATCTGATCCTTGATCAAATGATAACGAAGAGTCTTGTGTCGAAATATTTGACGACGCTAGATCTGAAGTTGAAATACTCTGCGTCGCCAAATTAGTTTTTGTAGGCGCAGGCGATATCATTCGATAGAAAGAGCGCGTATTTGATGTACTAAATCCAGAATAATCTTCCAGAAACTCTACATCTCGAACACCGTTTGGATCAAGTATTCTTGTCTTGATGGCTCCTCCTTCTACCACTGCCTTGCCAAATATTGCCACCCAATGCCCAGAATTGTGAACAGAGGTTATTGTGGGGATATTTCTTGCTAACGCTTCGTCGACCGACAAGCCACGCACAACCTTTAGAGAAATGCCATAGCGCTTCTTAATAATCCTAGCAACAGCTTGACTGTTAACCTTTAATCCAACAAAACCATCTGATTCGAGTTTCAGGTAGTAGTTCATATCAGATGGAGATATTGTAATCCCAAAGGTCGCCAAAACATTACAGATCGACGTCATAAAACATCCCCAAGCTCTAATTGTAGCCCCTGATACCTTCGAGTAGCTTTGAGAATAATTTGTCTGACGGTAGTGTTTGATACCGCCGTCAAATATACTATCCGAACTGTAAGATACGTAAGCTTTGTTCGGATAAATATCAGAATCGGCCGTATTAACATACTCCATCCAATCATTCCCTGCACCCTGGAACTCACCTTTGTAATAAGAACCAACAGGATTGTTAGGCAAAACATCAATTTTCAAACGAGCCGTTGCACACGGTTTTTTCACGGCTGGATCAACCGTCCATTGTTCGACAACTTGATCATTAAATGGTTTGTAGGTTTTTGTCTCATATCCGAACATTTTGATATGGACATTTTCTCGTTTCTGAGTGTTGAACTGAAAATCGAAGCCAACGTTATCATAAATATAGATTCGTTTGTATTTTTCCCAGTAAATACACACTTCTTTAGTTGATGCCCATGGAGTTCTGGCAGTTGAAAAGATCCAGCCACCTCCCGCCACTTGAACACCAAGTATTGACCCTACATACCAATCGTAATCAGGACAAGTAACATTAGCCAAACTAGGAGCGATAGCGATGAAAATTAGAAGCACTAACAAACATACTTTCATTTAGCCGACCCTCCTCTCCTTAAATGTTCCAACTGCCTTGATGAATAATTTGGGCAGCTCCTTGGCATGACTTTGTTGGCTTATTACTAGTTTCTGGCCATCTTCATTTCCGCCAAGCTTTTTAATAACAACGTGCTGAAAAAAGTATAGATGACCCTTTTCATCATCACTAATACTGCCCTCGGCACAAACAATCTGTTTTTTGCCTAGTTTTATAATCGTACCGGTCATTAACTCATCCTTTGGTTCGATAGTCAGAAAGAAGCTTTTTTTGGGCTCCACTTGAAGAACACGACCATTTTCATAAAGTTGAATGATCAGTGAACCTTCTTGGAATCGATGGGCTTTCTCATTTTGAAATTTAGCCTGTTTAACAAGCTTTCCATTAATCTTCAAAAAAGACTTGCCGTTGTCCAATTTTGTGACAATGACATCGTGTTTGTTGATACTGACCGAATAACTAAAATCAGCCAGCGTTGCCGTTGCCATTAAGACAAAGCAAAGTGACATTACCATTACAGATACTTTTTTCATTTTCTTAAACCTCCTAGGCTGTCAAAGTCGCGCTGGCCTCAAGAACCAAACGCTACTGCTTGCACAGTGCTATGTAATCAAAACGGGACAAAAAAAGCCGAATTACTTCGGCTAACCCAGCTACCGTAACCCTTGATTGCTCAAGCGTCTTAGGCCATAGGCTTTGCGTCGCCAGCTTTCACTGGTTTTGCTATTGTCGGTTTTGATACCGCAAATCATACACCAAAAAATAATTTTGTCAATACTGAAAAAGAAATTATCGGAAATATTAATCGATCGTACATATTTGACGATATTAAAAATATTTACAACACTATTTCAAATTTTGTCAAAATGAGGTATGATGTTTTAGTGTAAATATTCATTGTCATTCCCGAGTAGTCGGAAATCTACCAACAGAATTTACTATCTTGGATCCCCGCCTGCGCGGGGATGACAACAATGAATTAACAGTTATGTTTTAGTAATTTGAGCAAAGCGATATTTATGTATGACGTTGCAATAATTGGTGCCGGCGCAGCAGGAATAATGGCTGCACTATCCGCTTCAGAAAATTCTAAGTCGGTCATTTTGATTGAAAAGAATCAAATAATCGGCCGAAAAATCCTCGCAACAGGTAACGGCCGATGCAATCTCACCAACCAAAATGTTGATGCTTCCCGCTTTCATGGCGCGGAGCCATCTTTTATTAAGAATGTTCTGTCTCAATTCGATCAGGTTAAAACAATGCGATATTTCGAATCACTCGGCTTAATTCTAAAAGAAGAAGACAATGGACGAATATTTCCCCGAACTAACCAAGCTTCAACCATTGTCGAGGCACTTGGCCACGAACTTAATCGCAAAAAAGTGACTGTAAGAACAAACTGCTTGGTAAAAGAAATAAAACACGACAGTACTTGGAAAATTAAAACTGAAAATGGTCAGGAAATTCTAGCCAAAAAATTAATTCTGACAACTGGCGGGAAAGCTGCTCATCAACTCGGCTCATCCGGTGATGGGCTTTTCTGGATCGAAAAAATAGGACACACAGTGACACCGATTTATGCCGCATTAGTTCCGATAGAAACTATTGAGTCATGGCCAAAAGATATTCAGGGATTGAAAATTGAAGGCACAGCCAACGTAGTTGTGAACGAAAAAACTGTAGATCAAAAACACGGTGACATATTATTTACGCATTACGGCCTCTCCGGCCCTGCCATTATGGGCCTATCCAGAACAATTGCGCCATTACTTGAGAAATCAAAAGTTATGATAAAAATTGACACAATCCCTGAAGAAACTAACAATTCACTTGATGAGAAAATCAATAAAGTATTTTCAATTAACGGAGTGAAATCAGTCAAAAATGCTTTGGCCGGAATAGTGCCGACAAATTTAGTTTTAACTATACTAAAAAATTTATCCATAAATCCGGACAAAAAAGCTGCAGAGATCTCACGAAGCGACCGCCAGATCATAGTTGAAACTTTGAAGAACCTAACCCTGACAGTCAGCAAAACCCGCCCCTTAAAGGAAGCCCAGGTCACTTCAGGAGGAATTCTATCATCTGAAATAGACTCAAAAACTATGAAATCAAGAAATATACCTGATCTATATTTTGCCGGTGAAATTGTTGATGTTGACGGTGATTCCGGAGGCTTTAATCTACAATGGGCATGGTCCAGCGGCTATGTAGCCGGTAAAAGCGCTAATAAATAAGTCTTAAATTTTCATATACTCTTCTTCGTAATTTATTAGATAAGGCCAAATTTCTTCTTGTGCTAATAAATAACAGATAGTGCTTTCAGCGCCACAATTAGGATCTACTCTTTTTAAATTCAACCCATCGCCACAGCTCTCATTTTTTATATTAATCAATGGCTCTTGTAAAATGTTATTACCCCAAAACCAAGAAAAATATATTTTAGCTTCCTCTAAATAGTTCTCATTATCGGTTAATTCCCATGCTTTTAGATTTGCCAGAACCTGATATGCAGCATCTATCGGTTGCTGATCGATAATGGCTTTCTCTCCCGTTTTTTCATACCACCCTCTGTTGCCAATCGTGATTGGATAACCGTCATGCTTGGATTCTTTATTTAGAAAACTTAACATTTCCAGGCCATATAATTTTAAAACAGGTTTTTTCAAAGCCTCAGAAGCGCATAAAAAACTTAAGGGAATAATCGCATTTGCATAAGTTAAATTATCTTCCGCCCATTGCCAGCCATCTAGCTTATTTTTTTCGTAATCTTCAGATAATGATTCAGCTAAATGATTTGTGAGCTCAAAATCAATTTGTGAAGCACCTAGAATAGCATATGCCCTGCCCCTGACAGTCTTAAAGTTCTTAATTCTTGTAATCATACTTTGTATGATTTGCTCTGAAGCTACCGGATAAAACGAATTTACCACCGCAGTACAAAGAGCCCAATAAGCTTCCGCTAAGGCATCTTCCGACCAAGGCTTGCCAAGCGGTCTTTTTTTAGAATCATAGAAGTTAATAATCGCTTCATCGCCAATTGCTTCATTCATAAAATTAATATAGGTCATCGCTTTTTCGTAATCTGAGAATTTGATTGCCAATAGTAATCCTCTGGCAGCATCATCTAAAGCATATCCATGTTTTCGGTCGATTACAGGACCCTTAGTGTGTTGCCAGATCCCGAAATCATCGGTTAAATAATCAATGTGTTTTAATCCTATTTTTTTCATTCCTGATTCTTTAATGATATATATCTAAAAAGATTAAGATATCTTTCAGCCACTCTTGGCCAGCGCATCTTCCTACCAAGAACATAGGCTCCGTCTTCCAATTTTGCCCTCAAGATAGGATCTTGCAATATTTTTATTACTGCATCAGCAATTTGCTGAGAATTTTTAAAGTCAACGATTATACCTCTGTTGTTCGCCAACATTTCTTTAGCATAAGGATATCCGGTCGAAATACAGGCTTTCCCCATGCCCAAAGCATAAGCAAGAGTGCCCGAAGTAATTTGCTGCGGATCAAGATGTGGGGTTAAATATATGTCAGATTTTTCATACAATTTAAGCAAATCTTGAAGCTCTAAATATTTATTTATAAACTTAACGTTTTTTTGGACGTTCAAACTTTTGGCCAAATTTTTTAAATTCGTTCTATATTTTTCCCCTTCATTTTTCAGTACCGACGGATGAGTTTGTCCTGCAACGACCAATAATAGATTAGGAAATTTTTTTACGATCTCAGGAAGAGCTTCGATGACGTATTCTATTCCCTTATTTTTACTAATTAACCCGCTCATAAGTAAAATAGGACTATCTCCCCAGTTTAGGTTATTATTTGTGCTCTGAGCTTTTTTTTGATCAGATACTCCATGGTGGATGATTACAACCTTATCCCGATCAATACCATAATCTCTCTCAAGACGCTCTTTTGCATCTGGTATCATTGCAACGACACTGTCTGAAATCTCACCCAACCTCTGCAAAGTTGAGCGTTGAATATCAGTCGGTTTAGCAAGAATAGTATGAAATATTGTGACAATCGGCTTATTAATATTTCTTAAAAATGCAAAGATGTGTTCTCCTGCCTTACCACCGAACAACCCGAATTCATGCTGAAGACAAACGACATCAGCAGAAGACTGGTTTACATATTCTGCAGCTTGATAATAACTGTCGTATTTATGCTGGTGAATTTTATATTTTACTTCCCATGGATATTCGAGATCTATTTCTCCATCATTTATAGCTATAATTTCGGCCAGACTTTCTGAATTCAGATCGTTAAGAGCATTTGTTAAATCTTTAGTGAAAGTAGCTAACCCGCATTTTCTCGGGATATAGCTTGAAACAAAGATTGTCCTAACTGTACTTTGCTGGGTATCAAGTATCTGATTTATTTTACTCATATAATAAATTTTGCCTTATAGCAAACCTTTCTGTCTTATTTTTACCTAAGAAGCCTTTGACCATCAATGTAAATTCAAACAAAAAATACCTTTTGAAGGTATTTTCCTTAAAATAGACCTTTATATAATGAAAGATAACTCAAGTCTCCCTAAAATTAGGGTAGCACACTAGAGTCATAATAGATATGGAGAACAACAATCTAAAAATTAAAGGCAAGAACATTCTCATTAGCGGCGGCACAACCGGAATCGGCCGTGCCACGGCAAAACTTCTGGTAAATTATGGTGCAAATGTGATGATTTTTGGTAGAGATAAAAATCATTTAGATGACGCTATTTTCGATATTGAAAATAAAAATGGGAAAATATTTGGAGTAACCGCAGATGTTTCCGATAAAAATCAAGTCAAGGAAGTCTTCAAAAAATTTGAGGAAACATATGGCGACATTGATGTCTTAATCAATAATGCTTCCTTGCCGGCGCGAAGTATTTTGGATTGTCAAAGCAATAAATGGCAATATATAGTCAATGTAAATATTTTAGGCTACCTGTATTGCTCAAGCGAGGCAGTTAACAGAATGATAAAAGGAAATGGCGGACATTTAATAAATATTGGGTCTCTTAGCTCGGTCTTAAGGGAAGAAGGGGCGGACATATATGTCGCCACGAAGTCTGCAGTTGAAGGCTTTAGCGATTCGCTTAGAAAGCAGATAGGTAAATATGAGATTAAAGTTTCTTTAATTGAGCCAGGGTCAGTTGGTACTAACTTGATAACTCATAATTCCAAGGAACAAGAAATATTGCAGAAAGAATCTAAAATGTTAAAAGCGGAAGATGTTGCCGAAGCAATATTATTTTGTCTCACAAGACCAAAAAGATGCGATATAATTGAATTAAAAATACGCCCGCACAAGTAACTCACATAATTAAAAACAAACTTCAAACCGACCGCTATCTATTGACAAAATTAATCTCTTCGTGTTATAGTAAAAACGTAAAGAAAATTGTTCTATAGATTTCCGAAACAAATTTTAAATTTCGACGTTCTATACAGCAATTCGAAATTTATTAATTATTTTGCGGCGGATCTTTTTTTGTTTTGTCGCATCGGAAAGAATTTATGTTCAAAAACAAAAGTGCCAATAATAAATTTGGCAAAAAAAACTATGCCGGCAACTTTAGATCCGGCGGTAACAATAAAAAATCATTTTACTACGGATCAAGCGACGGAGATAAAAATGTATCCAGATCAACCTCAACTGGTAACTCCAGACCTTCATTTAGAAGCTCCTCTCCAACAGCCTCCGGTTTTGCGTCTAACACATCAGGAAAAACAGCTTTTGACGGCCCAAAGCGTGTATCAAGAAATGCTTACGGAAACCCATCAGCCGCTAGCGGAAAACTAAAAACTTCTTACGCGGGTCCAAACACAGAGAGAAGCACGAGTTTTGGTGAAAACAATAGGCCATCATATGGCAGTAGAAATAGCAGACCTTCATATGGAGATAGAAACGGAAGACCATCTTATGGTAATTCTAGACCCTCATTTAGATCAGGGTCTAGATCCCCTAGAGCTAGATTCAGTGAAAATATTGATATCTCAAAGTTCATTTGCAAACCATCTGGAAATGTAGAAGTCAAAGCAGTAGAAATCAAAAACTCATTTGCTGATTTTCGTTTTGTTCCAGAATTACAAACCAATCTTCAACATAAAAAATATATCACTCCAACCCCGATTCAGGATCAGTCTATAAATCATATTGTGGACGGTAAAGATATAATCGGCTTGGCAAATACCGGCACAGGAAAAACCGGAGCATTTTTGCTGCCGTTGATTAATAAAGTCTTCAAAAATAAATCTCAAAAAGTTTTGATTTTAGCCCCAACAAGGGAACTTGCCCTACAGATTGATGAAGAATTCAGACAATTCTCTTGGTCAATGAAAATATTTTCGACTGTCTGTGTTGGTGGATCACCAATCTTTAAGCAAATCAATAATCTAAAAAGAAACCCCAACTTCGTTATTGGGACTCCAGGTAGATTGAAAGACTTGAGCGAACGAAACCTAGTAAGATTTGAATCATTTAACAATATTGTTATTGATGAAATTGACCGAATGTTAGATATGGGATTTGTTGATGAAATTAAAGCTATTTTAGCCAAATTACCAAAAGAGAGACAGTCTTTATTCTTTTCAGCAACTATGCCAGAAAAAATCAGAGGCCTAATTCAACAATTTTTGGTTGACCCTGTTACAGTTGAAATAAAGTCAGGACAAACTGCCGACAATGTTGAACAAGATGTCGTCCGAGTAAGAAGTTCAGAAATGAAATTCAATCAACTTCAGGAAATACTAAGACAATCTGACTTTAAAAAAGTTTTAATCTTTTCTGAAACCAAAAGAGAAGTGGAAAAATTGACATCTAGTTTAGTGGGCGAAGGCTTTAAAGCTGACTCAATTCATGGTGACAAAAAGCAACATCAGAGGCAAAAAGCTCTTTCTCTATTTAAAAATGATACCGTGAATATTCTAGTTGCAACAGATGTTGCTGCGCGCGGTCTAGACATTGACGACGTATCGCATGTAATTAATTACACTGTTCCACAAACATACAACGACTATATTCACAGGATTGGAAGAACAGGTCGTGGAGATAAAAAAGGAATGGCTTTAACTTTCGTTTAAACCTGAGAATCATAAGTAAATTCGAGGAAATTATGGAATTAAGAAATGTAGCAATCATAGCCCACGTTGACCATGGCAAGACAACTTTAGTTGATGGCCTCTTAAAACAGTCGAAGACTTTTCGTGAAAATGAAACAGCAATGTCCGAAGTATTGATTATGGACTCAAATGATCAAGAAAAAGAGCGTGGTATTACTATTTTGGCAAAAAATACAGCTATTAGCTATAAAGACATTAAAATAAATATTATTGATACTCCAGGGCACGCCGACTTTGGTGGTGAAGTCGAAAGAACTTTAAATATGGCCGACGGCGCTATTTTATTGATTGATGCCCAAGAGGGACCAATGCCTCAAACTAAATTCGTTCTTAAAAAAGCATTGGAAATCGGGCTCAAAGTGATTGTTGTCATAAACAAAATCGATAAACCAAATGCCAATATCCCTGAAACGATTAATAAAACTTACGATCTATTTCTTGAATTAGCGACAAACGACGACCAATTGGATTTTCCAATATATTACGCCATCGGACGAGACGGTAAAGCCTGGAATGAACTTCCGGCTGACGAAAATACGCCTTCTGATCTTTCGCCAATTTTAGACGCCATAATTGATCATATTCCCGCTCCAGAGAAGAAAGATGATGCTCCTCTAAAAATGCTGGTTTCAGCTCTTGACTGGGATAATTTTATGGGAAAATATGCCATCGGAAGAATTAAAACCGGTATTGCCAGGACAGGAATGGCTGCAATGCTGATTAACCAGGATGGAATTGTTGAAAATGGTAAAATTGAAAAGATTTATATCACACAGGGACTAAAAAAAATCGAGACAACAGAAGCAAGATCGGGCGATATTGTCTCAATCGCAGGACTTAAGAAAGCAACTATCGGAAATACCATTTCTGACGTCTCAGACGAAACTCCTCTTCCTGTAACCGTGATCGAAGAGCCTACATTAAGTATTTCTATATATGCCAACACTTCTCCATTTGCCGGCAAAGAAGGTAAATTTGTGACTGCAAGGCATCTTCATGATCGTATTATGAAGGAACTTGAGACTAATATTTCAATGAAAGTACACACTGCTGAAACCGGTGATTTTATATTATCGGGCCGCGGTGAACTGCATTTGTCTGTTTTTATTGAAACATTGAGACGCGAAGGTTTCGAGCTACAGGTTGGCAAACCTAAAGTTATTACCAAAGAAATAGATGGAATAATGTCTGAGCCAGTCGAAGAATTAACCATCGACGTTGCCCCGGAATTTGCTAGTACAATTATCGGCGAAGTTAATAAAAGACGTGGCATTTTGCTTCATCAGGAAAATAACAGCGACGGTACAACCCGCTTGGTTTTTGAAATTACGACCAGAGGGACTTTGGGCCTTAGAAATGTTCTTTTGACCGCTTCAAAGGGCACTGCAATTTCAAACTCACTATTTTTACGATTTGACCCAATTGGCGGAACTATTCCAAAACTTCGGAACGGTGTATTAATTGCTTTTGAAAACGGCAAAGCTGTCACATATGGTTTAAACATTGCGCAACAACGTGGAACTACTTTTATTCCGCCAGCAACTGAAGTCTATGCCGGTATGATTATTGGGCTCTCCACAAGAGAAGACGATATGGAAATTAACGTAACCAAAGAGAAAAAACTAACAAACGTTCGTGCCTCCAACTCCGACATTGCCACCATCCTAACTCCGCCAACAAACCTATCTCTTGAACAATGTATCGACTTTTTGGAAGACGATGAACTCTTAGAAGTCACGCCAAAGAGCTTGCGACTCCGAAAAAAGATCCTTAACGCACAAACCCGTCTAAAGGCCAGAAGAAATAAATAGACTTTACATCCAGTAACTAAAAAGCCCCGTTGTACCGGGGCTTTTTAGTTTGAAGAGAAAAAATTACAATTTAGTTCTGAAGTATATAAATAAATCAATTTTGATCTTTGAAAAAATGAGGGTATAATTTATGCATAAGCTTTAATACCAAGGATATCATTATGGAAAACGTTTTAAATGTGAGCAACCTCAAAAAAAGCTACGGCCAATCGGAGGCTGTTTCTGGAATATCTTTTGAAATGAAGAAGGGTGAAATATTTGCTCTCATTGGACCAAATGGAGCAGGAAAATCAACAACTTTAAAGATGATCGCGGGGCTGCTTTCGCCGACTGAAGGCAACATAGAAATCAATAATTTAGATATTCAAAAAGATTCTGACAAAATCCGAGAAATTATTACTTACTTGCCTGAAGATTCAGGCGCCTACAAAAATTTAACTGGTTTGGAATATTTAATATTTATGGCAGAACTTTATGCTAAAAACAAAAGCGAAGTTGAAGAATTCGTTAGCAAGGGGAAAGAAATATCAGGTTTGGGTGAAAAATTAAAGAATAAAACAAGCACATACAGTAAAGGCATGACTCGAAAATTACTTTTAGGTAGAACAGTGATGAGCAAGCCGGAACTTGCTATTTTGGATGAGCCGACTAGCGGTCTTGATGTTATTAATGCGATGGAAATTAGAAAAACCATTAAAGATATGACCAAAGAAGGAATGTCCGTTTTACTATCCAGCCACAACATGCTCGAAATTGAATTTTTATCTAATCGTGTTGCAATTATTGATAAAGGAAAAATTCATGAAATTGGTACACCAGCTGAGTTAAAAAAGAAATACTCTGCGGAAAATTTAGAAGAAGTTTTTGAGAAAGCAGTTAACGCTGATAAAAAAGAAATGGAGACAAAATGAGAAAATTTTTAGTCCTTCTTAAAAAAGAAATAAAAGAGCTTTTAACCGCTCAAATAATCGCACCATTGATTATTACAGCAGTTCTTTTCTTTTTTATCGGTAATCTAATGGACAAAGAACAGGATAAGATAAATCAAAACGTTAATGTTACCGTTATAAACAACGACAGTTCCAGTAAAAGTTCTGAATTCTTTATTCAATCGCTAAAAGACTCAGGGATTAAAATTAATCTTGTTAATGGAATAGAAGAATCGAAGGCTTTGGAACAAGTTAAACAAGATGATTCAGTCGCCCTAATGGTAATTCCTGCAAATTTTGAACAAAGCCTGGATACTAATCAACCAGAAAAAATCAAAACTTATACCATAGTAAGAAATTTCTCCATGATGGGCAGTAAAAACTACGGAATAATGATGGCGGCGATTGCTACTGCAAACGAAAAAATAAGTAATATTAATATTGCTTCAAAATCTCCTGATTCAAATCCAGACGCTATTAAGAACCCCATTAAAGCCGATGAGTTTGTTGTGGTTGGCGATAAGCAAGCCAATATTTCGCCAAATCTAGTAATGGGATTCGTCTCACAACAAACCATGTTTATCCCGATTATTCTATTTATGGTAATTATTTTTGCATCTCAAATGATTGCAACAGCAATTGCAAACGAGAAAGAGAATAAAACACTGGAAACTCTTCTTACCACTCCAGTTAAAAGAAACTATATTGTGGTTGCCAAGATGGCAGGTGCCGGAATGATTGCGCTTCTGTCATCGCTAATTTATATGGTTGGCTTTCGCTCGTATATCAATGGAATATCTGGCGGGGCAAAAGCAACTTCTGAAATCAGCAATATTATTAGCAATTTGGGCTTAACCTTAAAGCCGGAAAGCTACATTCTTCTCGGCTTGTCATTATTTATAGGCATTTTGGTTGCTTTAGCAATCTCTTTAATTCTGGGCGCTTTTGCTGAAGACGTCAAAGGAGTAGCAGGGCTTACTACCCCACTAATGATTGTTGTTTTAATCCCCTATTTCCTTACCATGTTTTTGGATATCAACTCGCTTTCACCAACGCTTCGCTATGTTGTTTACGCAATTCCCTTCTCTCATATATTTATGGCAGCACCAAATCTCTTTATGCATCAATATCTTCCTGTTGTTTATGGGATCTTGTATCAGCTTCTTTGGTTTATTGTGTTTGTGTTGATTGCAGCTAAAATATTCTCGACTGACAAAATTATTACCATGAAATTGAATTTCGGAAAAAAGAAAATCTAAAGAATAAAAAAATCCGCCGATTAGTTCACAAGCGGATTTTTTTTATTATTGGCTATTTTAAATCTCTGCTAACAGCACTACGTAGTTTTTGCCGTATTTTTTGGCGCACTTTGGGCAGGTCGTGTAATAGAAATATATATTTTTAGCTTCTTTTCCTTTGCCTTTGATATAATTAGTCATTTCCTTATGCCAATTTGGAGCATCTTTATAGGGTCCCTCAAATACTTTAGTTAAATACGTACCGGAAAGTTTTACATTTTCTGCATCGGCCACCTCTTTTGAAACCGCCATGTATTGCGTGCTCTTCCATGGTGAAGATTCTTCTGATAGACAGATAAACTCTTCAGGTTTAAGCTCAGATTTAGAAGCTTGAACTTTTTTCCACATTCTTTGCATCACAGGACCGACGTTCAAGGGAATATGCATAAAACTTTTCACTGTGTCTTTGATAAAAAGTTTATCCTTCCAGATGAATTCCTTCTCGTCCCAAGGCGTGGGATCAAATTTAGGACAGCACACTTCTTCTTTTTTCATAATAAATCCTCCTATATTTTTTATATCTTACTTGCTGCTAATACTAATAATAGTATACCAAAAAAACAATATTTATTTTATTTATACTAAATTATTGTTTTTAAACCATTGACAAAAATGAACAATTTTTATATAATACTGATGCTTTAAAGTAAGCAAAATGGCTACCCCGACTTGTCGGGGAGGAAAGTCCGAACACCGTAGAGCAAGAACGCTCGTGAAAATGAGTGGGCCGTGAGGTTCAAGAATAGCGCAACAGAAAACACACCGCTAATCCCGATGCAAATCGGGACAGTAAGGTTGAAATCGTGAGGTAAGAGCTCACGCGTTCGCATGGCAACATGCGTCTGTGGCAAGCCTAGTTCGGTGCAAGTGAAGTGGGCCAAATGTATCAATTCCTGCTCGGATGATGCATAAGGTCTTCACGCTTAGATAGATTGCCATTAAAACAAAATTCGGCTTATTAATTACTTTGAAGCAAATTCGCTTCGGTGAGACTAAAGCACCTCAAAGTCATTTATGGCCCTGATCTGGGAAACCAGTAACGGGTAACACCTCGACACTTGCCGAGGTGTTTTAGTAAGCTATTTCAAACACACTGTTCCGGTAAATATACACGATCGACGATATTTACCGGAATGAACTAAATGTCTGATATGGCAGAAGTTATTAAATTATTGAAAAAAGAGCCATAATGAGGTAGTATATTTATACGTTCGGGGGACAACAAATGTTTTATGTTTATGTTTTGAGTAGTACAAATTATAAGAAATCTTATGTCGGTTGTACTGATAATCCAGATAGAAGAATTAAAGAGCACAATTCGGGTAAAATGGCATTTACTAAACGATTTAAGCCATGGGAATTAATTTACCACGAAAAATTCGAGACCCTGGGAGAGGCCAGGAAAAGAGAAAGTTATTTGAAAACTAGTGCTGGTAGAAGATTTCTTAAAAAGATATTGAACTCTTTTTAACAATTTTTGGTGTTCGGGGATCGTCTAATGGTAGGACAGCTGGTTTTGGTCCAGCCAATCGGGGTTCGAATCCCTGTCCCCGAACCAAAAATTGTTAAAAAGATCTAATGGTCCGTCCGCCCTGTGGGCGAGACGAGATCTCGTTCGCCAGAGGCAGAACGGATAGGACAGCTGGTTTTGGTCCAGCCAATCGGGGTTCGAATCCCTGTCCCCGAACCAAAATAAGCAAAGCTTTTTACACACTGATTTTTGACTATTGTATCTTGCAATAAAAAGATTAGAATTTACGTCTAGTCTTTTTATTTTTGGATAATCGTAATATTATCCATTGACAATTATGAACATATGTTCTAAATTGGAGATATGATCCGCCTTCATATTAATTACGGCGGACAAGAAGGACAGTATTATGAGAGGCAGACCAAAAAGATTGAGAATAATTGGATTTAATCCGGAAACAACATATTTCAAACCAGCAGGAGTTCCCATGAGAATGTTGGAGGAGGAAATCTTGACATTGGATGAAGTAGAAGCAATTAGGTTATCCGATTTGGAAGATTTAAATCAGGAACAAGCGGCAGAAAAGATGGGAATATCGCGAATTACCTACCTCAGGATTTTGCATCAAGCTCATAATAAGGTCGCGAAAAGTTTAATATTAGGCAAAGCAATAAGAATGAAAGGTGGTGATATTATGCCAAATTACGATGGAACAGGGCCAAGAGGCCAAGGTCCGTTAACTGGACGAAAAGGAGGATTGGGTAGGGGTCAAGGTCAGGGCTTGGGTGGAACAAATCAATGTGTTTGCTCAAAGTGTGGCGAAACTACACCCCATGCCAAAGGAGTTCCTTGCAGCCAAACCAAGTGTCCAAAATGTGGGTCTCCAATGCGCGGAGATTTCTGTAAATAGATAACATTGAAAAAGACAGTAAATGCTGTCTTTTTCTTAATGGCTTAGGAGATTCAGCATTTTCGAGGTACAATAAAAATACAAAAAAGCAATTGGGAGAAATATGAACCTAAAAAATAAAACAATTTTAGTTACCGGTGCCGGAAGCGGTATAGGAAGAGAATTAACTTTAGCCTTGCTAAAAAAAGGAGCAGAAGTTGCCGCTATTGATATTCGAGAAGAAACTTTGCATGAAACCAAGAAATTAGCAGGTAACGCTGAAGATCGTATCTCTGTCCATGTATTAAATATTGCCGACAAGTCAGCAGTTAAAGCTTTGCCTAAAGAAATTATTGACGAGCACGGAAACATTGATGGCATTATAAATAACGCAGGAATAATTCAACCTTTTGTTAAAATAGTTGATCTTGATTATGAAGCAATCGACAAAGTCATGGGTGTTAATTTCTACGGAACATTGTATATAACGAAGGCATTTTTGCCTTTATTGCTAAAGCGTCCGGAGGGATATATTGTTAATGTTTCAAGCATGGGAGGATTTTTGCCAGTTCCTGGCCAAAGTGTTTACGGGGCATCAAAAGCAGCAGTAAAACTTTTAACTGAAGGGCTATATGCTGAACTCAAGGATACAAATGTGCATGTTACAGTCGTCTTCCCTGGAGCAACAAAAACAAACATTGCAACCAATTCAGATATCGGCACCCCAAAAGAATCACAGAATGACTCTAGCAAAAGTTTCCCGATGTTGCCAGCAGAAAAAGCAGCCGAAATAATCATCTCTGCTATAGAGAAAAACAAATCCATGGTATTTACAGGCAAAGATTCCAAATTTATGGATATACTGTATCGTCTAAACCCAATATTTGCGACCAATTTTATTGAAAAACAAATGCGCTCGTTACTTAAATAGCACAAAATTAGGAGATAAATGAATAAATGGATTAAAATTGATCGATTCTTCGCTTGGGTATTGTTTTGCGGAATGCTCCTTTATTTTATTTCAGGTTACGGAATGACTAAGGGAATTATTGACTCTTCATTTGCCAGTAAGCTCCATCTTAACTTTCTAACCTATGTAATTTTAATTGCTTTTACAATCCATACTTCTTTTGCTATTCATTTAGCTTTTAAGCGATGGCAAATTTGGAATGGTCCGATGAGAATTTTGCTAATTGCTTTCTTTGCTGCTTTTTTTAGTGCTTTTGTGTACGTGGATCGATATTATCAGCCAGCTGACAACTCAGTCAAAACAACAGATAGTACAAACTTGGATAACAAGGAAGGTGCGGCTACAGATCAGACGCCTACGACGGAAGAGACCGAGCAAATTAAAACTTTTACTCTAGATGAACTTACTCAATACAACGGCAAAAATGGTGCTAAAGCATATGTTGCAGTTGACGGCGACGTGTATGACTTGACCTCCGTATTCCAAAGCGGCAGTCATTTTTCCCATTACGCAGGAACTGAGCTAACAAACGCTTTTTACACACGTCACGCTAAAAGTGCTTTGTCTAAATATCCTATTGTCGGAAAACTAGCTGATTAATGTCTTTGTTTGAAACATTGCTGCAAACCTTTGTGCAGTATCTCAAATGTCTCAGTCTTATTTTGCCCAAAAGGTTCTAGACCAGTATGCCGAACCAAAATAAACAAAGCTTTTTACGCACTGATTTTTGACTATTGTATCTTGTAATAAAAAGATTAGAATTTGTGTCTAGTCTTTTTTCTTTGGTTCAATAAGAGATAATGAGCACGTCTTGAAATTTTGAGCATTTTAGGGTATGATTAACATTGCTGAAAAATTAAAAACATAAAAAAAGTAACTCCCAGTTAAATAAATGGCTCTTGCCATATTTAAACGGGGTAAAGGAAAGAGATTATGAAAACAAAGATCGTTTGTACTATTGGTCCAGCCACCGAAACACCAGAAATGTTAGAACAATTAATTGAGAATGGCATGAACATTGCCCGTCTTAATTTTTCACACGACACCCACGAAAATCACGCTCTAAGGATTAAGAGCATTAGAGAAATCGCAAAAAAGCTTAACAAAGAAATACAAATTCTTTGCGATCTTCAAGGTCCAAAAATCAGAATAAGAAATTTTGATAACGCTCCGAAACATTTAGAAAACGGGGAGAAAATCACATTAACAACGTCTTCTTGTAAAGCTATTAAACCAGATGAAATCGTTATTGAAGATCCATATCTTCATACCGACGTTAAAGCACAGGATATAATTCTTATTGATGACGGTTTGCTCGAGTTAATCGTTGACAATGTCTCTAATCATAAGATTAATTGTACTGTTGTAAACGGCGGTGATTTATACCCAAGAAAAGGTGTTAATCTTCCCTTAACTGAGACAACAACCTCCTCGCTTACAGAAAAAGATGTGGATGATTTAAAATTTATCCTGACTCAAAACCCCGAATGGATTGCGATTTCATTTGTACAAAATGCAAATGACGTTATTCAGCTTAGAAAATTGATGGGTGATAGTAAATCAAGAGTCATGTGCAAAATTGAACTTGCTAACGCAGTTAAGAATTTAACACAAATCATTGAAGAGGCAGATGGAGTGATGGTTGCCCGAGGAGATTTGGGTGTTGAAATTCCAATTGAAAAATTACCGATTATTCAAAAGAGAATTATTAAAAAATGTAATTTTGCTGAAAAGCCTGTTGTAACCGCCACTCAAATGTTGGCTTCCATGACAAGTTCACCTGTACCAACCAGAGCCGAAGTCACGGACATTGCTAATGCAATTTTTGATGGAACGGATGCCGTTATGATGTCAAATGAAACAGCCGTTGGTAAATATCCCATAAATGCAATTAAAATAATGTCTAAAGTGGCCGAAGAAACAGAAAAATATCTATTTGAGAGAAAAAATACTCTTTAAAATATTTTAATAATGCACATAAAAAAAGACCCTAGGGTCTTTTTTTATGTGCTGGAAATCAACTTCTTCTTACTCCTCCTCCATCACCATAGAATACTTAACAAATCCTGTATCCTTGAGTGTGAATTGCTCTCCTGTATAGA
>JBAZNP010000003.1:0-55199 GCA_041649155.1 Patescibacteria group bacterium
GTGGCTTATTGAGTACAATTTCATAAGACCCCACCAAACCCTTGACTACCAAACACCCTTTGAGTACCTTGAGTATATATTAGGAAAACAACAAAAGTTGTTACCGATGTACTCAGCCAGTGCAAACTGTTGACTTATTATATAATTTATGTTAAATTCTATATAGAAATATGTCGAAAAATGATGCAATTGAAATGACTGGTAAAGTTACAGAAGTACTGCCTGATTCAAAATTAAGAATCGAATTGGAAACGGGGCACTCGGTTTTAGGTTATCTTTCGGGTAAAATGATTAAGAATAGAATTCAAGTCATGGCTGGAGATAATGTAATCGTGGAGCTAACACCCTACGACCTGTCGAGAGGCAGAATTGTAAGGCGTTTAAATCCAGAAAGAAAGGGTAGTTCCAGATCATAAGAGGCATCCTCAGGGGGAGTTTTTTACTTTTGCAAAGAAAGATGTAATATCAAATGAAAGTCCAAGCGTCAGTTAAAAAAATGTGTGATAAATGCAAGATTGTTATCAGAAGCAAAAAAGGCAAATCAAAACGCACTAGCGTCAAGAAGCGTTTATTTGTTATCTGTGAAAATCCAAAGCACAAACAGAGACAAGGGTAAATAATAAGTAAATCAGCAAATCGGTTGTAAGTAAATCAGAGCTTATAAAAATAGTAACTGAGAACTGACAACTGACAACTAAGGACATTATGGCTAGAATTGCAGGCGTAAACATTCCAAACGAAAAACGAGTTGAAATCGGTCTCACATATATTTTTGGTATCGGTTTAACAACAAGCAAGAAAATACTTACTCAAACAAATATAAATCCAGATACTCGAGTAAAAGACCTGACTGAAGCAGAACAAGAGAAAATTCGAGAGCTTATTGGTAAGACCATTCGTGTTGAAGGTGATTTAAAAATGGAAGTCACTCAGAACATTAAGCGCCTTAAGGAAGTTGGCGCATACAGAGGAGTTCGTCACACAAGAGGTCTGCCAGTAAGAGGTCAAAGAACAAAAACGAATGCTCGAACAAAAAGGGGCAGAAAAGTTACAGTCGGATCAGGAAGAAAAGCTGCAAACCAAAAAACTTAAAACAACAGATGACCAATAATACAGATAATACGAATTAATAAAACAGTTGTCAGTAAATCACTCACAACTTACAACTAAAATTATGGCAAAAGAAGTAATAAAAAAAGCTACCAAAAAAATTGTTAGAAAAAAAGCTAAGGCTCAAGTTTTTTCAGGTAGCATATATGTACAATCATCTTTTAATAACACAATCATTTCTATAACTGATGAAATGGGTAATGTTATTGCGTGGGCTTCATCAGGCTCGATTGGCTTCAAAGGAGCAAGAAAATCCACTCCTTATGCTGCCCAGCTTGCAGCAGCTGCAGCTATTGAAAAAGCAAAAAGCCGCGGTTTTTCGAAAGCAAAGGTGTTTGTATCTGGTGTAGGATCAGGAAGAGAATCAGCTGTACGGGCAATTACCAACACAGATATTCAAGTCACCGTTATTAAGGATACTACTCCAGTTGCTCATAACGGTTGCAGAGCTAAAAAAGCCAGAAGGGTTTAAACAATTAATCAGTAAATCAGTTGTCAGTAAATCACTTACAACTTATAAAATATTATGATAAATGCTTGCAAAAAATGTAGAAGAGAAGGTGAGAAGTTAGTTTTAAAGGGCGAACGATGTATGTCACCTAAATGTGCCATGGTCAAAAGAGCATATGCTCCAGGACAACATGGTCAATCTTCGTTTTCTAAAATGAGTGAGTATGGCAAGCAGTTGAGAGAAAAGCAAAAAGCAAGACGAATATATGGTATGGGTGAAACACAGTTTTCTAATTACGCTGAAAGAGCAGGTAAGGTTGAAGGAAATACCGGAGACAACTTAATGAAACTTCTAGAAACAAGACTAGATAACGTTGTTTATCGACTTGGTTTTGCAGTTTCCCGCTCTCAGGCAAGGCAAATGGTTTCTCACGGTTTGATTGTTGTTAACGGCAAGAAAGTATCTATTCCTTCATATCACTTAAAAGAAGGGGATGCTGTTGAACCTAAAAACAAAGCTGCCTACAAAGAGATGAAAATTTCAGGCATACCAACTTGGATTGAATGTGATGCTAAAAAAATCGTCGGAAAAATCAAGCACATTCCTTCAAGAGAAGAAATTGACACCACTGTTAATGAAAGCTTAATTATTGAATTTTATTCTAGATAATCCGCCAACTGGCGGACAAGGAGAAATATGGAAAAAATTGGATTACCTAAAATTTCAGAGGAAAAGATCGATAAAAATCATTCAAGGTTCATTATTGAACCTCTTTATCCTGGTTATGGCCCTACAATCGGCAACTCTCTAAGACGTGTTTTGCTTTCATCAATCATGGGTGCGTCTGCAACTTCTTTCAAGGTTGATGGCGTTAATCATGAATTTAGCCCAATCGAGCATGTCAAAGAGGATATGGTTGAGCTGATGATGAATATTAAGAGTATTAATTTTAAGTCTTTTTCAGAAGAACCGGTTGTTCTAGAGCTTACCAAAAAAGGCCCAGGCGAAGTCACTGCTGCTGATTTTAAAGCCAATAGCAATATTGAAATTTCAAATCCAGAACAACATTTAGTATCTCTTGATAATAAAGCAAATTTCCGGATGGAAATTGTTGTTGAACAAGATAGAGGATTTAGACCTGCCAGCGTTGCATCAGGAGAAAAGAAAGAAATTGGCCAGATCGCAATTGATGCTTCATTCTCTCCTGTTGATAGAGTTAGCTTCTTGATTGAAGATACTCGTGTTGGTCAAATGACTAACTTTGACAAGCTAATTCTTGATGTTATAACAAATGGTACAGTTACCCCTGAATATTCCCTTAAAGAAGCTTCTAAGGTTCTCGTTGATCACTTTCAATCTATCATGAACGATGCGCAGTTCGATCTTGAAGTTACAGAGCCTTTTGGCAAAGAGGGAGAAGTTGTTCCTGAAGAAGTAGAAGAATCTGACGAAGAAGAAAAAGAAATTAGTCTTGAAGGTAAGATGAAAGTTGAAGAGGCAGGTTTTTCTCCACGAACTACAAATGCTCTTATTAACTCCGGTATTAAAACTATTGCTGGGTTGAAGAGACTTTCCTCACTTAAAATTGAGGAAATCAAGGGCCTTGGCAAAAAAGGTGTAGATGAGATAAAAGACAAGCTGAAATAATACGTGAACGTTGCTTTATCCTGAGTTATACTAGGGATTAATCGGCTAAATTGATAATTAGATTGAAAAAATGAGAAAATTAAGTAGAAAAAAATCAAACAGAGAACATATGATAAAGAACCTTGCGGCTTCACTTGTTTTGTATGAAACTATGGACACAACAGAGGCTAAAGCAAAAGAGGTTAAAAGTTATCTTGAAAAAGTTATCGCAAGAAATAAACAAAACGGTCTTTCAGAAAAAAGAGCAATTTTAAGATCATTTTTCAGCAAAGATGTTGCAGCTAAACTAATGAATGAATTAATTCCACGATACCAAGACAGAAAAAGCGGTTTTATTAAATCATATCGCCTTAAAAATCGCTTGGGTGATAATGCAGAAATGATCCGATTGGAATTGGTGGACAAAAAAGTTTTTATTGAAGAAAAACCAGCCAAAGCAGAAGCTGCTGCTGAGTCAAAAACCGTGGTTAAAGCAAAGAAAACTGCAAGCAAAAAGGTAGAAGAAAAAGAGAAGAAAGGATCCGAAGTTAAGTAGTAACGGGATAAATCAGAAAATGACAACACAAAATCAAAACAGAGAATGGTTTATATTTGATGCAAAGAACGAGGTTCTAGGCAGACTTTCAACTAAAGTTGCTGATATTTTGAGAGGAAAAAAGAAGGTTTCTTTTGCAAATAATACTGATGATGGTGATTATGTTGTTATTATTAATGCTGATAAGATTGTACTGACTGGCAAAAAAGAGGATCAGAAAAGATATTACAAACATACTGGGTATATTGGTAATTTAAAGACATATACAGTACCAGAGCTTAGAGCTAAAAAACCTGCTAAAATCATTGAAAATTCAGTGTATGGCATGTTACCTAAAAATAAACTTAGAGATGATTTTATGAAGAGACTTAAAGTCTATGCGGGGAAAGATCATCCTCATGTAAATATTAAATTCATTAATGATAAGTAAATCAGTAAATCGGTTTGAAGCAGATTAAAAGGCTGACAACTGAGAACTGACAACTGAGAACTAAAAATATGGCCGAAAAAGAAACTAAAATCGCAAAATATTGGAGTGGCACAGGTAGACGCAAAACTTCTGTTGCTTCTGTTAGAATTTTTGAAAACAGCAAGGAAGTTAAGGTAAATAACAAAGATGTTGAACTACAGGAAGGTGTTGTTGCCCCTTTTGAATTGGTCGGCAAGAAAGCTTCCTTTGGTATTACAGTTAAGGTTGCCGGTGGCGGTAAAATGAGCCAGTTGGATGCCATTAGACATGGCATCGCTAGAGCTCTTGAGAAATTCAATCCTGAATTTAGATCTACTTTAAAAAAAGCAGGCTTTCTAACCCGTGATCCAAGAGAAAAGGAAAGAAAGAAACCAGGTCTTAAAGGCGCAAGACGAGCACCGCAATGGGCTAAACGTTAGTATCTGACATAATATCAGGCATATACAAAAAAACGAGAGCAATCTCGTTTTTTTGTATATTGTGGGACATATTAGACAAATGTTTTGCTAACTGGTTACATCTCAACATGTTAGTTTTTATTTTAAAAGGCCGAAGTTGATAAAAATCAACTTCGGCCTCAGATGTGGTCTAGTAGCTAATAGAATAACTACTAACAGCTATGGACGTGGACGTGGTATTTCCAGCATTGCCAAGGATTGAGCTGTTGGTGGATCCGGCGGCATTGCTGAGCTACCATAGTCGTTTGTGACTAAATAGACTCGAAATGCAGTGGCGTTGTAATCATAGCCACCAGTATAGGTCTGGCAAGCCCAATAACCGTTACTGTCTATCTTTATCTGATAGTTATTATTGTAAGGCTTGATTATCCAGCTATTATAGTAAATATAAACAAGCAAATGGGCAGAATCCGGAAGTACTCCAGTCACCTTACCTCTTAAGATGGTGTCTTTTGGGTCGCCATATGGCGGCACATATGTTGTATATATGGTTGGGGGCCCGAGATCGCCCCAAATAGTTAGACCAACTCCAACTCCAGTTGCGGGCGGTTGAAGAGTGATGCTGACTGGTGTTGAGTTGCCTTCAGTAATGGCAACAAGGCCGCTTTTACCGGTGAAAAGCACTGTTCCTGCAGAGCTTAAAGCATTTACAGTAAATTCGTATGAGTTGATGTTCAACATCAACGGTCTAGTTAGGCTGCCGGTGAAAACACAGTCAAATTTGTCAGTGTACATCACCGTTAAGTTTGTTTGGGCAACAATCTCCATCTGGGTAACATCACTCAGGCCACCTGTTTCTCCTGGTGGCATAGAGATATTCAACGTCACTTGACCCAAGGGATCGGTTGAATTCAAATCAATAGCTATGGAATTAACCGTTCCGGCCGTAATATCCTGTGTGGTTTTTCCAGTGAAGATTATTTTCTCATCTTTGTCCTTGGCGTCAGCCTGGAAAGTTCTCTGACCAACAGGGACATCCAGACTCATCTCAGCAGTATTAGCCCCATCAAAATCGACAGTCTGAGATATTGGTGCCATATTGATTCCAGTAACAGTAATTGTGATAAACTTAACATCTGTTACTGGTGCACGCGTAGTAGCTGTAGGTAGGCTGAATTTGACAACAACTTTGGCAGTTGTATCGGGCGTCACAACTGATTTGCCGCCTCCGCCACCACAGCCGGTAAGAAGTCCGGCAGTTATCGCAATTATTGCGATAACAATGAGCAGTTCGATAAGAGTAAATCCTGTTTGCTTCATTTGTTACATCCTCCTTGTAGCGGTATCGACTGCTTTATATTTAAAAATTTACAAAGCATGCTGGCCGCTGCAAGGGCTAATTGTTAAAGTGCGAAAAGTAGCCAAATTATACTGCTAAATAGGAATTTGTCAATACTATACTTATTTTATATAGCATAAAGCCAGCAGTAGCAAGAATGTATCATGGAAAAGGTCGTTAAAACGTTAAGACGATTTAAACTGTTTGTTAGTATAAAATTATAGCTTTTTGGTCAGATTTTTGTTAATATGGTTGTATGATAGTGAATAGAATGGAAAAAATTGATGAATTAATTCGAAGCAGAATTTCTTTAGAAATTAGGGAGCTTTTTCCTGATAGATTTATTTCAGTTAGCCAGGTTAATGTTTCAAAGGACTTGAGTTATGCTAAAGTCTGGGTTTCATCTATTGAGGATATCGACGAAACAGTCAAGCTTTGTCGAGAGAGAAGAAATGAATTACGAAAAGATTTGGCAAATAACGTTGAGATTAGGAAAGTGCCAAAATTACATTTTGTTGCAGACAAAACAGCCATAGAAGCAGATAAAATTGATAAATTAATTGAGCAAACTAAAGATTAATTATGTTGATAAGAAATTTATTTTTTTTATTTTCAATAACATTGTTTGCGGTAGCTTCAACAGTTTTGGATATTTTTAATTACAATCCCTATAACTCTGGCCCGCTAATTTTCGTTAATTTTTACGTATCATTCTGCATCGGATTGGCTGGTATATTAAGCTTGGTGGTATATTATTCGAAACTAAAGTTCAAAAAAGACAAAACAATTCATGCTTATTTTTGGCCATCGGTCAGACAGGCAACGTTAATTTCAATAAGTGTGACCTTGTTATTGGTGCTTAAAGGGCTAAAACTTTTTGATTGGTGGGCAGCAGTTCCTCTAATGGTAGCCATAGTTTTACTTGAATTATTTTTTCAGACAACGTCAACAAATATTAAAAAACAGAAAAATATTTAGAGAAATCTTATGCAAAAAGGAAACTTACATCCGATTACACAATATACAAGAGAAGTGGTAAAAATATTTGAATCACTAGGATTTGATGTTTTTGAAGGTCCTGAAGTTGACAACGAGTGGTACAACTTCGATGCTTTAAATGTGCCATCTGACCATCCATCGAGAGACGTTCAGGATACTTTTTGGCTTAAAAATGGTAGATTGTTACGAACGCATACATCGAATTCCCAAGTTAGATATGCAGAGAAAAACAAACCGCCGATCAAAATGATTGTTCCTGGCAGATGCTATCGCAATGAAGCAACTGATTCAAGACATGAGACAACATTTATGCAATTAGAAGGTTTGTATATTGATAAAAATGTTAAAATCGGCCACCTATTTTGGACGCTAGAAACATTTCTTAAAAAAATATATGGTGATGCAATCGAAGTTAGATTTCGTCCACATCACTATCCATTTGTTGAACCTGGAATGGATGTTGATATAAAATATCAAGGCAAATGGTTGGAAGTGCTAGGATCTGGTATGGTTCATCCAAAAGTATTACGAAATATGAAAATTGATCCCAACAAGTACTCCGGTTATGCATTCGGTCTTGGTATCGATCGGTTAGTAATGCTTAAATATGGGATTGAAGATATACGCCAGTTGTATTCAAGCGATTTGAGGTTTTTAAAACAATTCTAATGCCATACAAATGGCTAATATAACTAATTGAGCGAATAAAAGAAATGAAAATTCTTAAATCATGGTTGAAAGATTACATTGATATAAAATTAACTGACAGCGAGATGGCTGAAAAGTTGAATATTTCCGGCACAGAAGTAGAATCTGTAACCAGTTTTTTAGACTCAAATGTTGTAATAGCGGAGATAAAAGATATTAAAAAACATCCAAACGCAGATCGATTGAGAATTGCCACTGTTTTTGATGGAAAATCAGACCTAACGGTAGTATGCGGAGCGCCCAATATCGAAGTTGGCCAAAAAGTGCCGCTTGCAAAGCTTGGAGCAAAACTTGGTGATATCGAAATCAAAAAAACAGAGATTAGGGGAGTTGAGTCAGAAGGCATGATCTGTGCCGAAGATGAATTGGGATTAGGAAATGATCACGCAGGAATTATTGTTCTCCCAAATGAATATAAAATCGGTAAGCCTTTAAGTGAATATGTTGAGTCAGACGCAGTATTTGAATTAGAAATTACACCAAACAGGGGAGATTGTCTTTCACATATCGGAATTGCCAGAGAGATTGCTGCTCTTACAGGCAGATCGATCTCAAAAACTCCAATATCGCTCGATATGAATTCGGCCAACATTAAAGATAGGCTTTCTATCAAGATAACTGACAAAAAGTTATGCCCACAATACATGGCAAGATTGATTGAGGGCATTAAAGTGGGGCCTTCTCCTGACTGGTTGAAAAAAAGATTAGAATTGCTTGGATTAAAACCAATAAATAATATTGTAGATGTTACGAATTTCGTAATGTATGATTTGGGACAGCCATTGCATGCTTTTGATGCTGATAAAATTGATGGCAAAGAGATTATTGTGAGAAAGAACAAACCTAATGAAAAAGTTAAAACTCTGGATGGTGTCGAAAGGATTATCAAAGACGCAATATTAATCACAGATAAGAACAAAGCAATCGCAATTGCCGGAGTAATGGGTGGCAATAATTCTGAGATCTCGGAGGAGACAACAAGGGTGGTTATAGAGTCCGCTGAATTCAATCGTAAGAATATTAGAAAGACGGCCAAAGAGTTAGGACTAGTCACTGAAGCAAGCTACCGATTTGAACGTGGTATTAACTCAGGCAGTGTTGAGTATGCTCTAAATAAAGCAGCTAAAATGATGCAGGAGTTGGCTGGAGGGAGAATTATTTCGGGCATTGCCAAAGAAGAAGAAAAAGCACCGAACAAAACTTTGGAAATTGAGTACGAAAAAATAAATAATCTGACTGGGTTGGATTTGTCTGTTTCGGAAATAAATAGAATTTTGAACAGTCTAGGCTTTGAGGTTAAAAACGATCTTTGCATTGTTCCATTCTGGCGTCATGACATTGAGATATGGCAGGATTTAGCCGAAGAAGTGGCTAGAATTTACGGTTATAATAAAATTACGCCATTAGCATTGCAAGAAGTTAAGGCACCAAAAAAATCAACCTACTATTACAAAGAAATGGTAAAAGACGCTCTAGCCGAAGAAGGATTTGTTGAGGCTATCAACTATCCATATTTGTCTGAGGATGGCATTAAAGCAGCAAATTTGAAAACCAAGGATCTTTTAGAAATTGCAAATCCGATACAACCTGAAAATAAATATCTCCGCAATTCACTTGTTCCGGGTCTATTAAAGTCTATTGCAAAAAACCCTTCCTTTGATCTAATTCTTTTCTTTGAGGTTGGCAAGGTATTTTCCAGAAAGAATGAGAATAATAATCTGGCGATTGTTTCTGCTGGAAAAAACGCAAAAAATGAGATAGAAAAAGTAATTGAAAATATTTGTGTTAGATTCAAAATCGATAAAAAATACTTCAACATAAAAGAGTTAACTACTAATGAGCTACAAAAATTTAAGATTAAAAAACCAGTCGTTTACAAATCTGAGCTTAATCTTGATAACCTGATATCCTTAATTAAGGTCTCTGGCGAAGATCTTGAGTTAAAATTAAACCAAAAACGAATTAATTACAGGCCAGTATCAAAATTCCCTGCCATTACCAGAGATTTAGCCTTCATTGTAGATAAAAAAATCGAATCATCTGCGGTTGAGGAAACGATAACGGAAATATCTGAATTGATCGCCAGAGTCGAACTATTTGATGAATTTACTTCAGATAAATTTGGAGTAAATAAAAAGAATATTGCTTTTCATATCTATCTACAACATCCCGAAAGAACTATGATCGACAAAGAGGCGGACGATATCATAAAAAGTGTGATAAAAAATATTGAAGGTAAATTTAAGGCATCACTAAGGAAATAAAATGAAAAGAATTTATGTAGCAGAAACCGTCAAAAAAGCAGGTGAAACTGTCAAGATATCAGGTTGGGTTCACACCAGAAGAGATCATGGTAAAATCGTATTCATCGATTTGCGTGATAAATCAGGCCTTCTTCAGATGGTTTTCGTGCCTGGAAGTAAAGCTTATGACAAGGTAAAAGAAGTCAGGCCTGAATGGGTTATTTCTGTTACGGGTCTAGTCAAAGCTCGTCCAGAAAAACTAATAAATAAAAATCTAGTCACAGGCACAGTAGAAATGGAAGCTGAGGACATGGAGATCTTGAACGAAGCAAAAACTCCTCCATTTGAGCTTGATAAAGACACAAAAGGAATTGATGAAGAATTAAGGTTAAAATACCGTTATCTGGACTTGCGGTCCGAGCGAATGACAAAAAATATTACATTACGCCATCAAATCGTCAAGATGATCAGGGAATATTTGTGGAAAGAAGACTTTCGGGAAATAGAGACGCCGTTTCTTACAAAATCTACTCCTGAAGGAGCAAGAGAATATGTTGTGCCTTCACGCTTATATCCCGGTGAATTTTATGTGTTACCTCAAAGTCCCCAACAGTTCAAGCAACTTTTAATGATTGGTGGAATAGAGAAATATTTTCAAATTGTTCGCTGTTTTAGAGACGAAGACCAAAGAGGGGATAGACAGCCAGAATTTACGCAGCTTGATTTGGAAATGAGCTTCGTTAAACAAGAAGATATTTGGGATCTAATTGAACCAATGATGATAGAAATCGTTGAAAAACTAGTACCTGATGGAAGAATCACAACAAAACCATTTCCTAGGGTTACATATAAAGAGTGCATGGAGAAATATGGTACGGACAAGCCTGATTTGCGAAATAATAAGGGAGATAAAAAAGAATTTGCATTTTGTTGGGTAATTGATGCGCCTTTATTTAAGTATTCAAAAACAGACAAAAAATTAGTTTCATCTCACCATCCTTTTACAATGCCTCAAGCTGAAGACTTAAACAAACTTGATAGCAAACCAGAGGAAGTTAGGGCATATGCCTATGATCTAGCGTTAAATGGAAATGAGATCTTTGGCGGTTCGATCAGAATACACAAAAGAGATATTCAAAACAAAGTATTTGATCTTCTTGGCGTTTCAGAAGATGAGAAAAAGCGGCGTTTCGGTCACATGCTTGATGCGTTTGAATATGGTGCACCTCCACATGGCGGCATTGCTGCTGGTATTGATAGAATTGCTGCTATTTTAGCAGAAGAAGACGCAATTCGAGAAGTGATGGCTTTCCCCAAAACAGGCGATGCCAGAGATGTAATGATGGGCGCTCCTTCTCAAGTTTCTGAAAAACAATTAACTGATGTGCATATTTCATTACGAAAAGAAGCAGAAGGTAAGGGACTAAAGGAAGCTGAAACTATAATTGGCGATTGATTGTAATGGTATTAATTCGACTAAATAAATATCTTTCGGACTCTGGAATATGTTCGCGGCGTAAAGCTGACGAGCATATTTTAGCTGGCGAAGTAAAAGTAGATGGTGAAATTGCTTCACTGGGAACTAAAATTGATCCGAGTATTAATAGAATTGAGCTAAATAATGAGGTTGTAAGGCCTAAAACCGAACTAGTCTATTATGCAGTCTATAAACCCAAAGGAGTGATTTCAACGGCAAGTGATGAAAAGGATAGAAAAACCGTAATTGATTTGGTGCCAAAGTCCCCAAGAGTTTACCCAATTGGAAGACTAGACAAAGATTCTGAAGGGCTAATACTGTTAACTAATGACGGAGAATTAACCAATCTCTTGACGCATCCTAAAAACGAGCATGAGAAAGAATACGAAGTTAAAGTTCGAATCATGAATCATGAAGCTAGAATTAAGGACATAGAACAATTAATTGGAAATATTAAGAGAAACTTTTTAACAGGTCTTATGATTGGTGGGGAATTAATGAAAGCGGACAAAATAAAAATATCTGTGATCCATGATTCAAAATTCTTAATTCTAACCATGGTAATCCACACCGGTTACAATCGACAGATCAGGAAAATGTGTGATAAAATAGGACTAGAAGTTATTAAATTAACGAGAGTGCGAATCGCTAATCTAAAACTAGAAACGCTGGATATACAATCTGGTGGATGTAAAATAATCAGGCGGGAAGAAATCATATGATTCTTAATTCATAGTTCTAATAGATGATAATTAAATCTCTCATCATTGCATCAATGTTTTTCAATATGATCGGACTCCAAGGAGTGGCCGATCATATTGATTCTGCAGTCATACGAGACAAAGCACAAACAAAAAAAGAGGTTATTGCTTCAAACAATTCTCTTGTTTTGCCTGATATTCTGCCTCGTCCTAAAATCAAACCTATGGCAACCAAAGCTACCGCTAATGCAAGACATTACATACTAGCCGATCCAGATTCAGGAACAATTTTTGCAAAAAATGATGCTGATGCTCAAGTTCCAATTGCTTCAACTACTAAGATTATGTCCGCGGTAATTGCTTTGGAGAATTACGACCTCAATGACGTTGCTACAATCTCCACAGAAGCTTCGACCCAGATTGGAGCTGACGCTTTTCTTATTCCCGGTGAAAAAATTACAGTTGAAAATCTTCTGAACTGCATGCTTATAAAGTCGGGAAATGATTCTGCTTATGCTGTCGCGGAACACATGTCCGGCGATACCGGTGGCATAGATGAGTTTGTTAAAAAAATGAACGAGAAAGCTAGAGAATTAGATATGAACGACACCGATTATCATGACCCCGCCGGCTTGGACGTTACCGGTTATTCGTCTGCGCGTGATCTATACATAATCACAAAATACGCCTTGAAGTTTCCTAAGTTCAGAGAAATTGTCAAAAAAGATCATTTTGCAGCAAAAAATGTTGATGGTACGATCTGGCATGACTTAAAACAATCCAACCGCCTGGTTGCAGAGTACAACTACCCTGGCGCTATTGGTGTAAAAACCGGTTATATGCCGGAAGCTGGACATGTTTTAGTTGGTGCTGCTGAACGTGAAGGCCATACATTAATTTCAATTGTTATAAACACTTATGCTGACACCCCTTCGGCCTCTGCCGACGAGTCGAGAAGACTTTTAGATTGGGGCTTCAACAATATTGAATGGAACTAACGAACACAGATTTCTGCACTGATCAGCACTGATAGCTTACCCTTTTTTAAAAAAAATTATCATTCCAAAGAAATCGGGAATCTGCTAATAGTAATTTACTATCTTGGATCTCCGCCATGCCTACCGGCAGGCAGGTCTTCACGGGGATGACAGATGTGAATATATATAAAGAATCTCCAGTAATGATTAACTGGAGATTCTTTATATATTAGAATTAATATTTATTAGGAGTATTTTTTAACTAGTTCTTCCCATTGTTCTAGTGCATTCTTGGCGGCGTCTAATTGTGCTCTTTGTTTGGAAGAGCCTTTTCCTTCACCAACTTGATCTTTTCCTAAATATGCGCCAACAACAAAAACTTTGGCATGGTCAGGGCCGGTTTCAGAAAGACATTCATAAGAAGGAGTTACGCTAAATCTTTCTTGTGCCATTTCCTGAAAACGGCTTTTTGCATCATAATATAGCTGGTTCTCGACTATGTCGTCAATTTTGTAGCAAATATTTTTTAATATAAAATCAGAAGCAGCTTCAAATCCCTGATCAAGATATATGGCTCCAATTAGAGCTTCGAAAGCATTTGCAAGAATTAAGTCGCGGGCTTTACCTACGTTTTTCGCTTCGCCACGGGAAGTTTTCATGAGCGGATCAATACCAATCCTTTTAGATTCAGCTGAAAGAGATTCCCCTTTAACCAAAGCACTTCTCCAGTTAGTCATTTCACCTTCTGGCTTGTCGTAGTTATCGTAAAGAAATCTAGTTACAGCTAATTCTAAAACGGCATCGCCAAGAAATTCAAGGCGTTCATTGTGTTCGAGTTTTAGGCTCTTGTGTTCGTTGAGATACGATCTGTGAATAAATACTCTCTCTAGCAAGGATTTATCCTTAAATTGTACCCCAATTGTTTTTTCAAATTCAGGAAGATTGTCCATTTGTTTCCTTTTCTTCTATGTGTGTTAATTCAGTTTTTTGATCCAAATCACTATCATCGAACACAGTACCCAATACACCATTGATGAATTTTGATGAATTTTCACCACCAAACTGCTTTGACAATTCAACAGCTTCATTGATAGCAACCTTAGGCGGAATATTTTTAGAGTAGAGAAGCTCAAAAATTGCAATTCTTAAAATAGTCTTATCTATTAGGGAAATTTGCTCTAAAGGCCATTCCGGTGCCGATTTGCATATCTTCTGATCAAGTTCGTCTAGCTTTTCTGAAACTCCATCCACCAAATAGTTAACAAAATTAGCATCGGCATCATCTTTGTATTCGTCAATGTTTCGCTGCTTGATTGGCTCAATATCCATGTCACCACGAAAATCCCACTCATAAAGCGTTTGCATTGCAATCATTCTGGATAAATGGCGATTCATAAAATTAGAATTATGAATAATGAATTATGAATCACGAATGTTTGGATTTTTAAACCTTAATTCATGATTCTAGACCCATGATTCAAATGATTATTTCTTATCTGCAGAGACTTTTTCTTTTCCAAGATCAATAACTTGAGCACCTTTGTAGGTACCACAATTATAGCATACTTTGTGAAGCTCTTTTGGTTCGTGACATTTTTCGCAATGTGCAATTTTTCCACTCATAACTTTATCATGCATTCTGCGCATGCCCTGTTTTGAGTTGCTTGTTCTTTTCTTTGGTTCGGCCATTGTATTTCCTGACGATTTATTTGTGAAACTAATTAATATTATAACAAAATACGAATAAATATTCAAGCGCCGCCGATGCAGTTGCTTACTCGCCCCTGTGTCATCCCGACCAACGTGGAGGGATCTCCTAAAGGTAATTCATCTATTTTTAAGATTTCCCTGCCTGCCGGCAGGCAGGTCCACCCTCAGACAAGGCTGAGGAGTCGAAATGACAGTAATGCATGAGTAACTATGCTACTTAATTACAACACTAACCAGCTTTTTTGGCACAACAATTGTTTTTAAAATATCATGACCAGCAATATACTGTTGTACTCTCTCAGAGTTAAGAGCGGTTTCTTTTAATTTTTCATCGTCAATTTCCGAATCAACAATTATTTTGTCTCTAACTTTACCATTAACTTGAACCACAATCTCGATTGTATCGTTTTTTAGATATTTCACATCTGGTTTAGGCCATTCTTCTTTAGAAATGTCGGACTTGGTCAACTTTTCATAGAGCTCAGAAGCTAAATGAGGAACAACGGGGTAGAGAAGTTGTAGAAAAACCGAAAATGACTTTTTGGAAATAGTTTTTTCTTTCTCGATAACATTATTTAATTCCATTAATTTAGAAACTACTGTATTAAAACGGAAATTATCGATGTCGTCACTTACGCCTTTTATAGTTTGGTTTAATTTTACCAACAAAGTTTTAGAATCGTTGGCATCATCTTTAATTAACCCAAAATTGTTCCAGACCCGTTTCAAAAACCTGCTCACACCCTGAACACCTGCAGTGCTCCAAGCGGATTCCTGATCATATGGGCCAATAAACATAATGTATGCACGCAAAGTGTCAGCTCCGTACTGTTCCACAATACTGTCAGGGTTAATCACATTGCCTCTAGATTTACTCATTTTCTGACCATCCGGCCCCAAGATTATTCCATGGGCTATTCTTTTTTGATATGGCTCTAATGTTGGAACCTTGCCTAAATCATATAAAAACTTATGCCAAAATCTGGAATACAACAAGTGAAGAGTGGTATGTTCCATCCCGCCGTTATATAAATCCACAGGAAACCAATAATTCAATTCTTTTTTATTTTCGTCAAAAATGTTTCCTCTAATATCTGCATTCATGGCGTAAGCCAAGAAATACCAAGATGAACCAGCCCAGTTTGGCATAGTGTCTGTCTCACGTTTGGCATCTCCACCGCATTTTGGACATTTTACATTTACCCAATCCGAAATATCCGCAAGTGGAGACTCACCTGTATTAGTAGGTTCATACTTTTTCACATCGGGCAAAGTTAATGGTAGATCTTTTTCTTGCAATGGAACCATTCCGCATTTTTGGCAATGGACAATCGGAATTGGCTCACCCCAATAGTGTTGACGGGAAAAAACCCAGTCTCGAAGTTTAAAATTAACAGAAAAATCACCAACACCGATTGATTTTAATTTTTCCGTAATTTTCTTCTTAGCTTCTTCTGAAGACAAATTATTGAATTCTCCAGAGTTGAACAAATAACCTGGACCTGTATAAGCTTTGTTGTTATCTGATTTTGGTTTTTCACCAGCCTGTGGCCAATATGCAGCAGGCACTTCAACATCTTTAGATATTACTTGTTTAACTGGAATGCCGTACTTTTTGGCAAATTCGAAATCACGTTCATCATGAGCCGGTACCGCCATGACGGCGCCAGTACCAT
This sequence comes from Patescibacteria group bacterium, assembly GCA_041649155.1. Lineage (GTDB taxonomy): Bacteria > Patescibacteriota > UBA1384 > XYA2-FULL-43-10 > 1-14-0-10-43-13 > JAMCZZ01. The sequence goes on from JBAZNP010000003.1 coordinate 16,441, forward strand.
ATGTAGCCAAAACATAATCGGCGACCCAAATATCAACTTCCTCGTTATTTATCGGATTAATGGCTTTAATACCTTCAAGCCTTACGCCGGTTTTTTCCTTGTCTAATTCGACTCTTTCCAAATCAGATTTTTTAGCAGCATCCTGAACATATTTCTCAACTTCTTTGTAGTTTTGTATTTTATCTTTTAGGTCTTTAATTAATAGATGTTCTGGAGACAAAACCACATAAGTACAACCGAAAAGCGTGTCTGCACGAGTTGTAAATACTTCGATACTGTTATCTGCATTCTGTATTCTAAATACTATGTTCGATCCGGTTGAACGCCCGATCCAATTAACCTGCTGGGTTTTGATTTTATCCAAATATTCAACAGTGTCCAAATCCTTAATTAATCTTTCTGCATAAGCCGTAATACGAAGCATCCATTGCTTTTGCATCTTTTTGATTGTTTCTGACCCGCAACGTTCACATTTGCCTGCAATGACTTCTTCATTCGCCAAGCCAATCTTACAGGAAGGACACCAGTTAATTGGCATTTCGGCCTGATAAGCCAACCTTGGTGTTTCTGTGTCATCATCGGCAACTTCAACTAATTTGTCATCGATAATCGCGTGTTTATAAAATTGCAAAAATATCCATTGAGTCCATTTGTAATAAGCGGGGTCTGTTGTATTGACTTCCCGATCCCAATCAAAAGCGTACCCCAATGATTTCATCTGTTTACGAAAATTGTCAGTATTTTCTTTAGTTACAAGGACAGGTTTTTTGCCGGTTTTAATAGCGTAATTTTCTGTTGGTAAGCCAAAAGCATCCCAACCAATTGGATACATTACATTGAAACCTTGCATTCTTTTCATGCGGCAATAAGCATCAGATGCCCCGTAGCCCATACAATGGCCAACATGCAGACCTTCGCCAGACGGATAGGGAAATTCGACCAAATGATAATGCTTTGGATTATCCGAAAAATCAGCAGCAATTCCATATTGATTCTTCTCCCAAATGTCTTGCCACTTCTTTTCTATCGCTTTAAAACCATAAACTTGTTTACCCTGAGCAGAGTCGAAGGGCCATTTTTCTTCTATTTTTTTAGGGTTGTAATTATCCATATTTAATCTTTCTTTTGATGATTAAGTAGAACTGATCCAAACCATATAATAATCACTGGGATAAGCATCAACAATCCAAGAACAGTTGCATTATTAATTAAGCCATCTGTTTGAGATTCGAGAAAAGAGCCACCTTCATAACCTAAAATATGATCAACTAAAATCATAAAAGTTGCGCCCCAAAGCATTAAACTTAAAAAACCTAATCTATATTTTCCTTTAAAATATACCCAACATAAAGTAGCAAAAATAGCAGCAATTAGAGTTGTCAAAAGCCACATTTTAAGCCTCCAACTGTCTTAATTTCTTTCTTTTACCATAAATTACACCGAAAATCATAGATGCCCAGACAACAAAAATAAAGGCTACCATCGGCACACCAACTCTTAAGATTTCAGGCCACATTTCCGACCAACCTGCTGTAAAAAATGGAAAATATGGCACCACTTCTTGATGAGCGAGATGTTCAACAATAAGCATAAAGACACCGCCCCAAAGCATCGAGAGTAACCATTCAATATGATATTTTTCCGGTATCTTCTTTTTCGCTGTAGTAACAATAATCGCTGCTGTGGCTGGGGCTGCAAAACAACACATATTCCTCCTATAAACATTCATGTTAATATAGTAAAAATGTACCACACTTTGATCATTGAATTCAATCTCAGAATCGTTCATTACAAGAGATGTGAAGGAATTTACAAAGATGAATCAGTCAAAGAGTTTTAAATGTAATTTGGGTGTATATAAAAAAGCAAAAAGCCAGACCGACTGTCTGATATGTAAATCTGACTTTTTGCGATCTGGCTGGGTTAAGGAAGTGGGGCGATTTTTGAAAGAGAGTGCATCATCTGATCTATCTTACTATCTTGGAAATATCCTTTCTTCTGATGATATTGAATAGTCCATTGTATGCTTTGAGCGAGAAGTTCAAGATCATACTCGGGAATTTCCTTGGTTATCACCAGCTCAGTATGATGGCATTCCCAATCATCATCACGCGCACTACCTCGAAAGGCTAAATATCCGCTAACCCACCTACTATCCTGGAGAATTCCCCAAACTGGCACATCAGCAATTACATCCTTCTCCTCAAATGGTTTATCCCAGTAGTATGAGAGCAAAGGTCCAAAAAGACCCTTTATATCATCACTCCAGAGACAGCGACTACCTTCCATGTGAAGAAAACACCCTGTTTTCCATGGAAAAATGTGTCGAAAATCATCAGGTGGCGCACAAGGAGCATCGGACAGCATGGGAAGAATATCTTTCCCAACCACATATTTAGCCAGACTATGTATTACTACCTTTACTACTTTGATTCGTTCGATTGTTAAGTTACCCATATTCCGCGACCCCCTCTAGATCTTTGTTAGAAGATAGCCCTACAATAGTTATTTGTCAATAATACGCTCTGATATTACAAAAAAACAGGTCTCAAACCTGTTAATTTCGTGTCCAACTTCGCTTTACGAGCTACGTTGGACAAACTTCGTTTTTACTATATAACGGCTTGCCAAGCGAAGCCGAAATTTGTGCATCTTGGGGACGGTTCTCTTGCATCTTGATCTTGGATCTTGGGGACGGTTCTAAAACGATCTCATTAATGGCGATAAGGTGACTGTTTGTTGTCCTGGTGATATTTAAATCTCTTGTTTGCACTATATACTTTTTCTCTTGTTTCTTGGACAACTGTCTTGTTGTCAATAGGGTTGATTGGGTCAAGGTGGACGCACACAACGTATGAACGACCTTGAGGCAAGCAAGCCTATTTTTTTATAAGATTAGAAGACAGGGGGAGGAAGAAAAAATATTCAATCATTCATAAAAAAGAGCTTAAATACTGGACAATATATTGATATTATGTTAGAATATAAATGTATCTGAATGATTGCATCTTTGCCTCAAAGAGGCGAAGAGGAGTTCAGGCGAAAGCCTGCTGGTCTTACTGTGTAGCCATACGCGGTAAAGACACTTCTATCCAAAGGAGGATAGTAAAATGGCAGAACCGGTACGTGATCGTCGCTATGACATGGTGGAATCAGATTTTCTGACAACTGCCCTGTCGCATATCGTTGCTCATCGACGACGAATCGGCCTTGCTGAGGAACGACGGAAAGAGACCGAGGCAAACCGATGCTGTCAATTTGGTGAGGAAAGGGATAACTCCAAAGGAAGCAAGGCCGCAGACCGATACTTCCTTAATGTCTACACACAGAACTGGGGGCCTGATGGTATTAACCGCGAGGCAATTTACCCCGAGTCACTGGTTCCGCTCTACCGTCTTGAGCGTTTCCGGCAGTTAAATAATGTCGATTTGACAAAAGACGGCAAGCACATGATCTATGGCTGGGTCTTCCTGCGATATGGGGACAATCCACTCCGGAAATTAAAGATCCAAGTCACATACCATGTAGACAATGGTCAAATCGCACTGCCGAGCAGCGCCGAGCATGCGATAATCGCCGATTCCTGCAAGGATGGGTTCAATTCCACCGACTATGTCGAGCTTCAGGAAATAGAGTCCGATGCCGAACTCGACAAATTCCCCTAGTGCAATGGCACCAGCTGGCGAGAAAAAGATCCCGGCAAGAAGCTGATGTGCACCGTTTGCGAAGGCACCGGACGCAAACACCACAAGTAAAACCGAACACCTGCAATAGCAGGCGAACAGCAGTCCACCCACAAAGGTGGGCTGTTTTCGTTAAGAGAATCAAAAAATGCAGTCTATTTACGCCTCACTTTTCGAGAAACGATCTTGGGGACGGTTCTAAAACGATCTCGTGATTGGCGATAAAGTGACTGTTTGTTGTCCTGGTGATATTTAAATCTCTTGTTTCTTGGACAACTGTCTTGTTGTCAAACGAAAATATTTACTCTACCACCATTTTGGTGTAATTAATCCTTCTCTCCCATTCTGTCTGTCTTGGCGAATCGAAGAATAAGTATTAAATTATCACTAAACCTGTATTCAATTTAGAACCGTCCCCTAACTCTAACTCTAACTCTAACTCCTAACTCCTAACTCCTTAACTCCTTGAAGCAAATTTATGAACTTTAAAAAATAGGGCTTCCTTCTAACTCCTATAAGAGTTTCGGGAAGCCCACAGTAAAAGAAATTCTCATACCCTTTACATGGTATGATTCGAACCACGCTAGGGCATGAACGCCGGCAGGGATTCAACTCCCTCCCCTCGCAGAAATGACCTGGCGACTCGAATCACTTCAGATGTTCTTGGCTTGCTCTCTAGTGAAGCCTCTCGGAACAGGGAAGCGACAGTCGGCTCGTATGTCGTGCTACTGAACGCATCGGCAAGAGCGATGATTAGCGGTATCGAAGTTCTTACTCGCGTGAACGTAGAGCATGTAGGAAATCCACGCTCGGCCGGGAAGTCCTTGTAGTCCGCGATCAGGTTATTCTGCTCTGCACTGTCAAATGTGAGCGAAACAGAATCGATCATCTCATCGCTAACACTAAGCTCTAGCCGCTTCAGAAGCGTACTGACGAAGTGCATGGCCGCAGAGCAATATTGAAGATCAGCCAGCTCGTGAAAAGTCAGTCCGTCTCTGTCAACCAGGAGATGTTCGTAGCTGTCTCTCGGTGCAAAGGAGGGGCTGGCAGTCAGGATAGATAGACGCAAGTATGGTTCTGAGAATTGAACCATGCCACTTCCGCCCTTTTTAACTACGAGTTTACTCTCTTCGGTCAGCCGAACGACCGGCGTATTGCCGCTGATGCTGAACTCGTAGGTGTCCTCGATTCTTCCTTTGTAAGATACGAAGAGATCGGGTTTTCGAGATTTGCCAGCATCCAAGCTGAAAAACCCTTGACAATCTGTCCTCACAATACGATGGATGAACAGACTCCTAATGATGATGGGATAATACAGAGGAGATCCCGCTTCACTCTCAGGAGCAGGATACATATTCTCTATAATATCTCGCAACTTCTGGCGGTCGGCCTCTATAGGTAATGCAAACTCTATTCTTAGCAACTAAAATAACCTCCAATCATAAGAGTCAGTGCTGATTGGATTCTATCATTTTTTGAAAAAATATCAAGGACCTAGCATAGGAGAAACGAATCAATGTTCGAAAAGAGTTCCAAACTCCGCTCAGGTATATGCAAAAAAGCAGGCCTAAACCTGTTAATTTCGTGTCCAACTTCGCTCTACAAGCTACGCTGGACAAACTTCTATTATGCTATATAGTGGCTTGCCAAGCGAAGCCGAATGTAATGAGGCGAAGTTTGGTGGACCGCTACCTGAAAACTTGGATCCCTTTTTCGATATTATCTTTGAGTGGGCTCCTAAATTAAAGAAAGTTTATGAAGCCCAAGAAGAAACTAGACAATCATTAACTGATGTCTAGCGATTTTATATTTAACACCTTCAAAATTCGCTGCAGTTTCTCGTAGGAGATATTCTTTTCCCCGCGCTCAACTACCGCATAATAGTTAGCATTAACGCCTGCCTTTTCAGCCAGTTCAGATTGAGTCAGCCCTGCTTTTTCCCGAGCTTCCTTTAGCTGCCTACCGAGATCCTTAAAAGTTTTTTCATCTTTACTATTCATATAAACATAATATAACAAATTTTGTCACAAATTTCCAGACCGACAATCAATATTCAATCAAAAAGGAGGAATATGAATAAAAATCCATCGTTCAGAGAATATCTCAAACATAGAGATGAGATTATTAATTCTGAGAAACAAAAGGAAGATCGGAAAGAAGCCGCCCTCTCCTTATATAATGAAAAGACTTTTTACCGCTCTTTCGTCAAAGATATGCTGGAAGCGGACAAAGAAATCATTATTTATTCGCCTTTCATCTCAAAATTCCGCACAGATTTTTTCAGTGACACGCTCAAAAAACTTAGACGAAAGAATATCGCCGTCTTTATATTTACCAGACCGCTTGAAGAACATGAGTATTTTATGAGAAGCGAGATTAAATGCGCCTTAAATGATTATGAGGAGATGGGAGCATGTATCTTTTATCTCCCCGGGTCGATTCATGAAAAGGCAGCGATCATTGATCGGAAAACACTCTGGGAAGGGAGCTTGAACATTCTTTCGCAGAGACACAGCCATGAGATGATGAGAAGGATTTTCGACGAGGATAGTGCTAAACAGGTCATGGCTCATCTTGGCCTAAACAAAAAACTCGCCGAAGGTTACAAGGACAAATACGAGCGAATGTACCGGAGTCTGGTTGCTAATTCTAGGGAAAATAATAAACTGAAGATAAGAGCGTTTCTAACGGGGTTTGTAATTCCAATAATCACATGGTGGTTTATTTTAAACTTTAGGGTTATGATATTAGGGCTGAAGAGTATTAGAATGATAATGAATATAATTAAAAACCTTATTTGAGGAGTAATAATGAAAAAACCAATGAAAGAAGAAAACAAGAAAGCGACTGAAAAACTAAAGAAAAAGTATGATATTGTCGTACCAACAGAAGCCGCCGAAAAATATGTGGAGCTAATCGCAGAAATGGGGTTCTGGATAGCGATCGAAAAAGAATTCAACACCAAAGAAACCATAACTGAAAACATCATTGAATATATCAAAGGATATATCAAACTAAAACGAGGAGAGGATGTTTCCTCAGAGCAAGCATACTTAGAAGCTAATAAAACTATGCTGCAAGCAATGCCTCATGAGAAAGACCGGCTTGCTAATGAAATCAGAGCTTTGATTGCTAAATATAAAAAGTAAGTCTGAAAGCGTTTTTAGGTTTACCTAGGGCTTTGCTAGTGCTATAATGCAAGTGTAGTTGAGCTAAACCACAGCTATATGAATGCTTGTTAATTTTTAGTATTAGAAATGGATTTTATATGCAAAAGTACGCAGTTAACCAATATCTAATTGGTAATATCTTAAGCGATATCCAAATGGGCCAAATTGCTATCCCTGAAATACAAAGGCCTTTTGTCTGGGACTCGGTCAAGGTTCGTGATCTTATGGACTCTTTATATAAAGGATTTCCCGTAGGATATATTATCGCATGGAAAAATCCCGATGTAAGACTTAAAGACGGGACTATCTCCTCCGGCAAAAAGGTTTTAATCGACGGACAACAACGCATTACTGCATTAAGAGCTGCTATTCTGGGTGAAAAGATTATTGATAAAGAATACAAGGAAACCAAAATCCAAATTGCTTTCAACCCAGCGACAGAGCAATTCGCAACTGTTACCCCAGCTATAAAAAAGGATGTTCAGTGGATTGACGACATTTCTCAATTTCTTAAAAACGAAGATATATTTACAGTAGTTGAAGATTATTGCGATAAGAATATCGAGGCGAATCGAAAACAAATCGGAGAAAGATTTCAAACACTTCTTTCTATAAAAAATAAACAGATCGGGTTCATTGAGCTAACAGAAAATCTCGATATTGAAACAGTAACAGAGATATTTATTAGGATTAACTCGAAAGGTGTTGTCCTGTCTCAAGCAGATTTTGCAATGAGCAAGATTGCATCTTCTGGTGATTTTGGCGTGAATCTCAGAAAACTTATTGATTATTTTTGCCATCTCGCAAAAGAGCCAAAGTTTTATAAACAAATTAGTGAAAATGATAAAGAATGGTCAGCCACCGGATATTTAGAAAAAGTGGCTTGGCTTAAGGACATTAAAGACGATCTCTACGATCCAGACTATTCCGATGTAATCCGAGTAGCTTTTACTAAAAATTTCGAGCGTGGTAAACTAAGCGATCTTGTTAGCCTTTTATCTGGTAGGAACTTCGAAACTAGAGAATACGAAGAAAGAATTGTAGAAGAAACTTACCAAAAACTCGAAAAAGGCCTTCTCGATTTTACAAACCAGGCCAACTTCGAAAAGTTCGTGATGATTATCAAATCAACTGGATTTATTGATTCATCCCTTATCAATTCACAAAATGCTTTAAACTTTGCATATGTCGTTTACTTAAAGCTTAGAGATCAAGGAATTCATCAAGGAGCGATTGAGAATATCGTTAAACGATGGTTTGTGATGTCGGTTCTTACTAGTCGATATTCCTCTTCCCCTGAATCAACCTTTGATTTGGATATAAGAAACATTACAAAACACGGCGCTGAGAATTATCTAAAAGAAATTGAAGAATCTACTCTTTCAGATGCTTTTTGGAAAGTCGGCTTAGTGCAAGAGCTTGATAAGTCTAGTGTTTCTAGTCCTTTCTTGAATGTTTTCTGGGCAGCACAAATTTATTTTAACGACGAAGGTTTTCTCTCAACCGATATTAAAGTTAAAGACATGATTGAATATCGAGGTGACATCCATCATTTATTCCCAAGGGATTATATTAGAAAAACATATCCATCCAAAAGTGATTATAACCAGATTGCTAATTTTGTATATCTACAGCAAGAGATCAATATCAGTATTGGCAATAAATCACCAAAAGATTACTTTTCTGAGATTCAAAAGCAAATTGAAACAGGCAAGCATAAGTACGGCAATATTATGGATAATGAACAACTTAAAGATAATTTTACTAAACACTGCATTCCTGAATCGATTTTGGATGCAACTTCAGAAAACTACATGGATTTTCTTTTAGATCGCAGAAAACTAATGGCTAAGAAGATTGAGAAATATTATAAGAGTTTATAGGGGTAAAAATGGCAAATGACGTAGAAATAAAATCTTTAAATAAAAATCTACACAAAGCAAGCAAGGCAAAGAACGATGAGTTTTATACCCAGCTTGGCGATATTGCCAACGAGCTAAGACACTACCGCGACCAACTGCGGGGCAAGATTGTGCTTTGTAATTGCGATGACCCTTTTGAAAGTAATTTTTTCAAATTTTTTGCCGCTAACTTTAACACTTTAGGACTTAAAAAATTGATTGCCACCAGCTACCTCAAGTCGCCGATTGTCGGCATCCAACTTCCGCTTCTTGATATTGAAGGACTAAAGCCTGATGGCGAAGAGCCGTATGTAGTAGAAATCAACGAGGTGCCAGATTTAAACAAAGATGGCGCAATAAGTCTTGATGATGTTGAGCATTTATTGAAACATAACAAAAATATTGCTACCCCTCTCAAAGGCAATGGCGATTTTCGCAGTACAGAATGTATTGAATTGTTAAAACAAGCCGATATTGTCTGCACCAATCCGCCATTTTCACTTTTCCGAGAATTTGTTGCACAACTGATAGAATATGACAAAAAATTTCTCATTATTGGTAGTAAAAATGCGATCACTTACAAAGAAATTTTCAAGCTAATCAAAGATAACAAGCTGTGGTTAGGCTATGGCTTTGCAGGAGGCAACGCTTACTTTAAAATTCCACCGGAAAAGTCGCGCGATTTTGCGGCTGGCGTATATGACCCAAGCACAGGACTTGTGAAATTTCGCAATGTCGGTTGGTTTACTAATCTTTATGTTGATAAGTCGGAAGATCCCATAACACCGTATCTCACCTATGAGCAAGGTCTTAAAAAAGGGCTATACCCGAAATATGACAACTATGACGCTATTGAGGTATCAAAAATAGCGGAAATACCGAGCGACTATGACGGCGTAATGGGGGTACCAATAACATTTTTGGACAAATGGGTGCCTGAAAGTGAGATAGAGATCGTTAAATTCAGAAAAGGCAATGACGACAAAGATCTAGCGTATACGAGAGAGAGAGAGAGAGAGAGAGAGAGAGAGTACAACCGTACTTCAGAATACTCATTCGTTATCGTCGGGCAAACAGGAGTCATTGAGCCAGATGGAATCTGCATCCAGTACAAGGCTGGAAGGCCGTACATCAAGGGGCAAAGAAAGTATGCGAGATTATTCATTAAACAAGTTTGAAATAATTGGATTAGCAAACGATAAAAGAATAATTGACGATGCTTTTATACAAGGTAAAGAAACCTATCTTGACGACCAGCATAAAAAATTTGTTGGGATGGTATTAAACACAAAAAACGGGTTAAGAGCAACCTATGCAAGAATAATGATTAAACGAAAGGAACAAATATGAATATTGAGCTCAAAAACATAAAGGTTCGCGATGTAGTGGATGGCTACAATGATAACGGCGAAGGCGGTGTTGTTGGATACGGAGGCAAACTTAACATTCGCCCTGCCTTTCAGCGCGAGTTTATTTATGGCAATAAAGAACGCGACGCAGTTATAAAAACAGTGAGGCAAGGTTTTCCGCTCAATACAATGTACTGGGCAAAAACTGACGAAGGCAACTTTGAGCTAATGGACGGGCAACAGCGCACCATCAGTGTTTGCCAATATATCACTGATATTATACCGATCAAGTTTGACGAAGGGCATGAATTGGCCTTCAACAACCTGACGGCTGACCAGCAACAACGAATTCTTAATTATGAGCTATCGGTTTATGTATGCGATGGCACTGACAGCGATAAACTTGATTGGTTTAAGACAATCAATATTGCGGGCAAGCCGCTGACCGAACAGGAATTGCGTAATGCAATTTATACAGGCCCATGGCTTGCAGATGCGAAGCGGTGGTTTAGTAAAACAAACGGGCCAGCCGATCAACTTGGCGAAAAATACTTGAACGGATCGCCTATCCGCCAAGATTATTTAGAAAAAGCCCTTGATTGGATTTCTGGAGGCAAAATTGAGAATTATATGAGCAAGCATCAGCAAGACGATGATGCACAGGAGCTTTGGCAATACTTTCAAGAAGTTGTGTCGTGGACTGAGCGTGTATTCCCTGAATATCGGAAGATTATGAAAGGTTTAGAATGGGGTCGCTTTTACAATAAGCACAAGAACGACAATCTGAATGCGGCGATTCTAGAAAAAAGGATTGCGGAACTCATTGAAGATAACGAAGTAGATAGCAAAAAAGGCATTTACGAATATCTCTTAACTGGAGATGAAAAGACTCTCAATCTGCGTGTATTCGATGAAAAAACAAAAATTATGCAGTACGAGAAACAAAAAGGGATTTGTGTAAATTGCAAAAAATATTTCGAGATTAATGAAATGGAAGCTGATCATATCACGCCTTGGTGCCAAGGTGGTAAAACAATTGCTGAAAACTGCCAAATGCTATGCAAAGATGACAACCGAAGGAAAAGCGATAGGTAGTTAAGCTATTTCTAAATAAAGGCGAAGATATTACATATAAGCGAATATTATAAACCAAAACGAACAAGAAATATCTACGATGAAAAAAAAGGATACTAACCCATAAATGATACAGAGGTAATATGTGGAGCGATAACGAAACAACATTAGACCTACTAAATATAAATCACTATGTTTCTACAGTGATTGAGGTTGTTAGTGATAAAACTCTTCTGCCTGTTACCGTTGGTGTGTTCGGTGATTGGGGGAATGGAAAGTCTAGTTTATTAAAAATGGTAAAAGCTAAACTAGATACAGAAGAGGGTACGCTTTGTTTATTTTTCAATGGATGGCTATTTGAAGATTATGATGATGCTAAAGCTGCCTTAATGGGTACTATTCTTGATGAAATAGAAAAAAAGCCAAGATTAACTAAAAAAGCGAAAGATATTATTTATACTTTGAAAACTAAGGTTGACTGGCTCGGATTGATGGGGGTTGCTGGTAAATATGGCCTTGGACTAACCCTGGGAGGGCCTGCTGGCGGTGTCGGCGTTCTGGCTAGTGATATTTTTAGCAAGATAAAAGAAAAAGCACCCGATTTAGATCTAGAAGATATAAAAAAGTTTATTAAGGAAGAAGGTGCTGATTCTTCTAAGGTCAGAAAAACAGTTGTTGAATTCCGAAAAGAATTCGAAGAATTATTGAAAGAATCTAAAATCAAAAAACTCGTTATCATTATTGATGATCTTGATAGGTGTTTACCAGATACTATTATTAATACACTTGAGGCGGTCAAGCTTTTCCTTTCTTGCAATGATACTGCTTTTATTATTAGTGTTGACGAGAGAATAATTAAATATGCGATCAATGATCGATACAACAAGTTTGATTCAAAGCAAAGAGATGATATATCTAGGGATTATATTGAAAAACTAATTCAGATTCCTTTACGAATACCGTTAATGAATAAATCTGAAATGAAGACCTACATAAACCTGCTGTTCGTCTCTAAACATTTAAACCAAACTCAATTTAACAAGCTATTGAAAAAAGTTGATGATGAACGAAAAGGCGACCAATTTAATGTTTCCTGTGATGTGAATTGGCTCAAGCAAAATACACCAACAGAAAATTTTTCTGAGGAACTGAATGAAGAGTTAATGATAACTCAGCAAATCAACGATCTTCTATATGATTTCCTTAAAGGGAATCCTCGTCAGGTTAAACGCTTTATAAACGCTTTACTTTTAAGGATTAAGATTGCAGGACTACGAGGGGTAAGCCTAAAAAAGCCGTTATTAGCAAAATTAATGGCTTTGGAATATAAATACCCTGAAGAATTTAGAACACTGGCCAATTGGCAAGGTTCGCATGCCGGATTACCGAAACAGATCGAGGATTTAGAAAAACTAGCCAAAGAAGATCCCAAAGAAGAAAATGATAATTATAAAAAATGGTTGCAAAGCGATTGGTTAGTAAGATGGTTAAAATCTGATCCTTGCTTGAAAGAACAAAACCTTGAACCATATTTTTACATTTCCAGAGATTCTTTATCTTACTTTTCTTCCTCAAATGTCGAACTAAGTGATACAGAAAAAGAAGTCTTTAAGAAGCTGACATCAACTTCTCAAAGTCATCGTACAAGCGGCGCTAGTGATTTTAAAGAATTAGATACCGATGGGGCTGCTAGGGTGGTCAAAATTCTAGCAGAAAAAATTACTAAAGCAGATTTAAGCAATGATGAAGGAGAATTGGTTAAAACAATCGCTTCTTTGCCGAACCATAAAATCGAAGTCGCCGGAAATATTTTAGACGTTATTTCTAGCATAGACCCAGATTATATTGATCCTGGAATCCCTCCTGAAATCAGCAGGTTTAGATCTAGCTTATCCCCTGAATTACAACAAAAAGTCGATGATCTTTTTGAAAAATTTAAACAATCGAATAATGAAAGATTAAAGTTATCTCTGGAGTCGTAATATGGGAACTTCCGCATCATATTCAGGACCAACTGGCACAAACCCGCTACTTCCACCTTGGGCGGAGGAAGTTGCTAATAGTGATAATAACGATAGTAATCATGATGAGGTAGGAAAAGATGATAATGAAAGTAGACAGGAATCTCAACCGGTCTCTGATTTATCAGGTTATGAATCATGGACTAATGTAAAAAGCCGGTTTACTGCGTACGCCAATAGCTCTACTCGTAGCAACTTTGCTGCTCGTCGTATTGCTCGAACTTTTGTAAGTGCTCAAGGAGGATCCAAAGGAGCGTCAGGTATTTCTAGAAGGGGTAGAAGTACCGCTCAAAATCTCGGGGGAGTCCTGTCGGGTTTTGCAAAGAGTGGTGAAAATCTTGCCTACAATGGAGTTGATTTTAAGGATTATGTGGGTAAAAAAGCCAGTGAGATTTTATCTGTCTTAGTGGATTTAGTTGCCCCAGATAATGATGATATCGAAAGCTCAATTGCTCGCAATGCCTCAATTGAAGCACTTAGCAAACTTTTTGAGATTTATGACGTAGACTCTAAGGGATTAGACGCACTACGAAACATGAGTTCAGATGATATGAAGGTGGTTTTTGAAACCTATCTGAGTGAATATATATTTTCCAGCTTACTAAATAAAGCAGGTCAGCATCTAAATAATATGTCCGACAAAGAAGCTGACAAATGTGAAAAACAGGTAAAAAGTTATATTTATTCCAAAGTCAGGCTTGATATTTCTAATACTAACCTAGAGAGAATCAATTGGAAAAATGTTGAAGGCCAATCCTTTGTGAAAAACATTTTTGAGATTGCTTACAGGATGGTCCAAGTATGAAACCAGATAGCTTCTTTATTAAAACGAGTTGCATTGATAAATACACTCAAGCTGATAGCAAAACATCTGTCATTGATTTTACAATTGGCCTCGAAAATTCATTGTGGAGAAACAGGGATTTCTATCAGCTTAATTACACACCTATGTTAGTAGACCTATACAGACTAGCTTCTGCTGTTTATATTGCCGACAAAAGAGTCCCTCGAAACAAATCATATGATGGTTGGACTCGGGATATTTTTATTCAATTACCCGTCAGCGACCTCAACCTTTGGCAAAAAAATATTGAAACAATCAATAAATTATGTAGTTTTCTAACTGGAGATCACTGGAAGATTGCTTTTACAAAAGATCAATCCACCCCGCCAAATAAAGATGAATCAGTAGCTAAAAAAGGACACTCTCTGAATGCTAACGCTGCCAGCCTTTTTTCAGGTGGACTAGATTCGTTTATTGGGACAGCTGATCATCTTAATTCTAGCAGCTCATTGGCGCTCATTGCGCATTACGATCATGGCATAACTTCCAAAATCCAAGAAAATGTTTTTAATAAACTGAAAGATCATTATAAACCTAAAGAATTAGAGTTAATCCAGTTTTTTATTCAGGTGAAACAAGTACAAGAAAACACCACAAGAAGCCGATCGTTTTTGTTTTTATCATTGGGGACTTTAGTAGCCGCAAGCACTAGTGTTAAGAATCTCATTGTTCCGGAAAATGGTTTTATAAGTTTGAATGTACCCCTCACCTATGGTCGCTTTGGTAGCTTAAGCACTAAAACAACTCATCCCTACAGCTTGAAATTGTTCAATAATTTACTTAAAGACTTGGGTATAAATGTCAATGTGATAGATCCTTATCAATTTAAGACAAAGGGTGAGATGATAGCTGATTCCAAGGATATAGAACTCATAAAAGCAGTAGGGGCTGAAACTATGTCTTGCGCTCATGCAACTGCCGGAAGGTGGGATGGTCATTCTCCTAATAAACACTGTGGTTATTGCCTTCCTTGTTTGATTAGACGAGCGGCCTTTCATAAAAACGACTGTGACAGCAAGAATGATTATGTGTACGATGTGTTAGAAAAGGATTACCTGAAACGAGGGGGCAAGAAAACTGCTGATCTGCAAGCCATTCTTCATAGTACTGAACGGTATAAAACTGCTTCATCTCGTACGAGCGTTCTAAGAACAGGACCAATTTGTCCTAGCGCTAAGATAGATGATTTTTGCAGGGTTTACGATAATGGCATAAAAGAGTTGAAAGAGTTTTTAGGAATAAATGATTAAATTTAATGATTTCAGATACATAGACACTCATTGCCATCTTGATTTATACAAGGATTATAAATCTGTAATTGAAGATTCAAAGGCAAATGAAACATTGGTACTTGCCGTAACAAGTACTCCTTCTGTATTCAAACAAGATTCTGCTCTATTTGACGATAATAACAATATCATCACATCATTAGGTTTGCACCCTCAAATAGCAGAACAATACGCACAACAAATTAATCTTTTTGAAGAACTATTACCAAATACTCAATTCATAGGCGAAGTGGGAATAGATGACCCAAAAAATACTAAACAGATTGAGATTTTTAAACGGATACTAAAAGCAGCAGCTACGTATGGAGATAAAATAATTTCAGTACATAGTAGGAATTCAGCAAACGAGGTAGTACCTATTATCGGATCTGCCTATCCAGGGCATATAATTATGCACTGGTATAGCGGCTCATTTAAACTATTAAGAGAATCAATAAATAATGGTTATTTATTCTCTATCAATCCAGCGATGGTCATATCAAAAACAGGCCAACAGATAATTAGCTCTTTGCCCTTAGACTGCATTTTGACAGAAACAGACGGCCCATTTACGAAGATTGGCGAAAGAAATACTGTTCCGGCTAATGTTCAAATTGTAATAGAATATCTAGCTAAGGTTCACAATAAAACCACCGAGGAGATAAGGAATATTATAAAAACAAATTTTTTCAGTACCTATCAAAAGTGAATTTGCATGAAAGAAATACCCCAACTAAACCAACAACAATTGAATCAATGGCGGGATAAAATACTCGGGGAGAACAATAAAAAGTTTCCGGAATCTTTTTTATTTGAACAATTGTTTTTTGAACGCTCGCCGTTATCCCGAGAAAAAACTTTATCTGAACGCATTGAAGTTCTAATCAGAAAATATCCAAAAGCCGATACTAGTGAGGGTTTACAAGCAATTATCCCGAGTACTTTGGAATATTTAAAAGAAAACGATTTTCTTGATGATGCTACCTATGAACAAGAGTGCGAAAAGTGCATGAAATTATTGACCTAATATAAAAGAAAAGCCCACGAGCGGAGTGCTCACGGGCTTTGAGTTGGCGCTGGAATCTACCGGCAACCGGTTATTCCTTGTAAGCATAGACAGGGATCACCACATATGGGCAATCCTTGTCGTCTAGCGCAAGTGTTACTAACCACTTGCTGGTTCCTTGTGGCGGGTCATGTAGATGAGCTACAAGGCGCTGCCCCTCCTCAAAAGGAACCAATTCTAGAACGAGACTGTCAGGCGCTGGATTGGCGATTTCTTTGATCACGACCGGCTGACCAGTCGAACTCACCAAAACCGATCTTGCCAGCGGTTCAGTGCCTGGCTTTAAGATGCCGAAGAATAGAGTGTCCGGAAAGACGCTGATCTCAGACTTGATCACCGCCTTAACCTGTATGGAGATGCTCTTGATCGGCCCCTCGACCCGATCACGGTAGAACACTTTAACGCTACCAATATAATTGCCAAGCGGCTCATCCTTGGGACTGAAAACAAAGTCCAAGGCGCACGCTTCACGGTATATTCTCCCGCCCGTCTTAGCGACTTTAATGTCTACTGTGCCAGTATCGACATTAGTCACTACAAACTCGTTTCCTGGCATTATTACAAAGTGTTGGTATATCTTAGACTCACTACCCCTTTGAACATCTCCGAAGTTGAGGGGCATGGTAATAGGTCTTGTGTATACCTTCCTCGCCGAGGAAGGCGATTCGATCATTCACCCAGCGCCAAGCGCCGGGACACAAACCCTGACCATCATGATACAAAGAACAGCCAGTACAACTATTGATTTTCTCATACGATCGATCCTCCTTGCTCACCTGCAAGCTCTATCGGTAAACTGACGGCTTCGGTGGCAGTATTGATTGTGATCTCAAAAATCAAGATCAAGCTACCACAGAAGCATTTTTTAGTGTACTAAAATCAACATTATTATACCTTAAATTAAGCATTTTATCAATACTGAAGCGCCGAAATAATTATATTAAAGCAAACTAGAAGGGGTTTCTCCCGCCCAGTCTTCCCATCTTATAGAATAAATAGTCTGTCTGCATCAAGGTCGTTCATCTCGTAGGGTGCTCCACCTTGACCCAGCCACCCTATTTGTTCTTTGCCTCTTACCGATGGGCGGGAGGTCGACCTGCTTGTCCTAAGTTTAATTAGACAGGAGGTTGTATGACGCAAGAGCAAGTGATTGAGGTTTCAAGGACATGTATTTTAAATGACAAGTTTAGGAAAAGCGGGTTCGGGGTTACGCTTACTAACGGCGTACAGAGTGTTGAGGACTTGGATGGATTACTGCATGCAATCAGGAACTTTACAAATTTCAATGAGAATAACGATCCGTATGGAGAGCACGACTTCGGCAGCTTAGTTTGGCATGGCGACAAGGTTTTCTGGAAGATCGACTACTACGATCAGGCTTTGCAGTATTGGGAAGAGCCGACATCGTCCAAATGCAGAAGAGTGATGACAGTAATGCTTGCTGAGGAGTATTAGAATATATGACCCGGGAGCTTTCGGGTTCTCGGGCCTTAACTTAAGGAGGTTCTAATGTTAGTTGAGTCGAATAATAATAAGGCTTTGGAGATTGCCCGCCGAAACGATATTGCAAGAAAGCTCAGCTTGGGAGTTATGGTTACTAAAAAGGCGGCGGATTTGCCGGATTTGGAGGGGTTGTTAAGTACTGTCCGAGTCTACAACAACTTCACCGTGAAGAACGATCCCTACGAAGCGCACGATATGGGTGATTTTAACTGGAAGGGCGAGAAGGTTATCTGGAAGATTGATTACTACGATCCGACTCTAACCTGCTGCGTGGATCCTCTCGATCCTGATTGCAAACGGATAATAACGGTAATGCTAGCTAGTGAGTACTAGTCTAAAAGCAAATTGAGCCCTCGGAGTCCGCTTTGGATTTCGGGGGCTTTTTTGTGGTTGGAATATTTTTTCAACTTCTGTCTTGAAAATTTAGTTCCTTTATGGTTTAATATAGTATAATGATCGCATAAATAATAAGGGGGTGACTTGCTTGGGCGATTGTGTAGAGGGAAACAAGAACACTGAGTCTGAGCTTGCATCCCAAGCTCAGCAAAAGATAGTAAGCGATTCAGTAGCTTACTGGAAGAGTGAAATAGGTAGATTTCCTCTTCTTTCTGAACAAGATACGATAGCGTTGTTTCAGGTTTTGCGGAATGGAAGCCCAGCAGACGGCGCTCAGCCGAGAGATGTGTTGGTGGCAAATACATAATTCTAATCAAAAACTTCTCTGTCCTATCAATTTGCCTGGGATAGCGTTTTCTCCAATGATCTTTAATCATTAATTATTTACAATTTAATGATGATTAAAGTTAAACGAGTATATGAACCTGCAAGTGGAGAAGACGGGTACAGAATTCTTGTTGATAGACTTTGGCCTCGAGGCGTATCCAAAGAAAGAGCAAGATTGAATCTATGGCTAAAAGAGATTGCACCGAGTTCCCATCTTCGGCAGTGGTTTTCTCATGATCCTGATAAGTGGGAAAAATTCAAAAAAGATTATTTGCAAGAATTGGCCAAAAATCATGAAACAGTAGACAAATTGACAGAAATTCTTAATTCTCAAAAGACTGTTACATTGTTGTATGGAACAAAAAATCAACAGCTTAATGAAGCGGTAATCATAAAAGAATTTTTAGAAAAAAACTTATCTTAGAATAATTAGCAGTACCACTGAAATAAACTAAAAACCTTCCGTTTAGAAGGTTTTTAGTAAAGTCTGAAAGATACCAGTCATGCTAGGATTTAAACGGAGCTTTTACTATCTCCTTAGCTTCTTTAATTCCCTTTTTAATTGCTTCTCCGGTCGCATCTTCTCCGCCTTGCACAACTTTGCCTAGAGCATGCTCGGCTTTCGTCGTAACCTCGCCGATTGCTTCCTCTGTGCTTTTTCCAGATTCTTCTAGAGACTTAACTGCGCCGATATAAACATCTTTCACTCCCTCGGTTATATCGATAACGCCCTCTTTTCCTAACTCAACTATCGCCCCAAAAATTTCTCCAGCATCTTCCGTACCTTCTTTTAAGATACTGGTAACGGTAGAGGCCAAAGATTCTGCAATCTCTCCCGTTCCCTCAATTGCGTTTTTGAGCAATTCTTTAATTGCCATTAACTTCTCCTTTCCTTAATAAATAATTAACTTAATAATCTGCAATATGTTCATAAGACAATATAAGGATAACAACAACTTTTATCACACAAATAACGAAACTATTGCTGCAATCCCCGATATAGTCATAACAATTACAGTCAGCCACCCCAGCATTTTGACTGTGCCTCCATTCGCCCATTCGCCCATTATTTTTTGATTGCTGCTTAATCCCAAGATCAAGACAAGTATTATCGGCGCGATAATTCCGTTGATGACAGCGGAATATATAAGAGCTTTAATTGGATCCAACCCTATAAAATTCATAGCCAGCCCCACCAGCATTGAAATGATTATAACTCCGTAGAAAGCTGATGCGTGTTTCAATTTATAAAATAAACCTGCTCGCCAGCCAAAGCTTTCCGATATAGCGTAAGCCGAAGAACCCGCCAAGACAGGTACGCCCAAAAGTCCGGTACCGATAATGCCGATGGCGAATAACCAGTAAGCACCATTACCGGCGAGAGGTCTCAGGGCCGAGGCAGCATCCGAAGCGCTTTGAATATTAGTTATGCCATGCGAGTAGAGGGTCATGGCGCAAACTGCAATAATAAAAAACATAACTAAGTTAGAAAGTAACATGCCCGACCAGACATCGGATCGCATCCGCTTGATCTCTTTATGGTTAGTTCCTTGACGGGAGACAATAGTCACATTGCCTTCGGCAATTTCTTCCTCAACTTCCTGTGACGTTTGCCAAAAGAAGAGATACGGAGAGATAGTTGTACCTAAAATAGCACAGATAAGCAAAATCTGATCCTTGCCGAAGCTCATTGATGGCGTTATACTGCGACGCAGCACTTCTCCCCAAGGAAAATCTTTGATGGCAAATGCAGTAAAGATGTAAGCAAGAAGAACAAGGGCCAAATATTTGAGATGTTTGGCATATTTGGCATAGTTAATAAAAATTTGCATAAGCAGAGTGCCCAAGGCAAACACTATAACCAGTACAGCTGTGTCCGCCTGCGGTATAAGCAGGCGGACCCCTTGAGCCATGGCACCCAAATCAGCCCCGATATTAAAGACGTTGGCGGCAAAAAGTAAACTACAGCAAATCAGCAATACCCTCCTGGAATAATGACGCCGTATATTGCCGGCTAATCCTCGTCCGGTGACCAGACCAAGCCGAGCGCACATCTCTTGAATGATGCCCATGAGAGGAAAGGTAAACGCAGCCAGCCAGAGAAAGTTGGTGCCATATTGAGCGCCGGTTTGAGAATAAGTCAGTATGCCGGCCGGATCGTCATCTGAGGCGCCAGTTGTGAGGCCCGGCCCTAATCCATGCCAAAAGTCTTTGGCTCCTTTGAGCGGTTTCTGATGCGTTATTGCCTCGGTAATTTTCTGCGTTCCTTCTGCGAAAGTGTTCAAAGTTTCTGCCGGCTTTGATACGATTTTTTCTAATACGTCCCGGGTTTTATATTCGTAAGACATAGACCCTCACTTGCATAAATTTAATAAACTTATCTAATTTTATAACACATCTTGCATCATTATAATTATTCAATTATTAACTGTCAATCTCCTGCATAATGGAAATATTCTCCGGCTCCGATTTCAGCAAATACAAATAGGGCATAAAAGATAAGCAGTAAAAGCGCATCTTTCTTGTTCAATGGTTTTTCCGTCTTCATTAGGTAAAATAAAAAGACCGCTGCAATCACCATGAAGAGTCCTGTGATATAGACGATTCTCGGATTGAATGAAAAAGGACTTATTAGAGCTACAATGCCGACAACTATGGTGGCATCAGTGAGAACATTACCGAGAATATCTCCGATTGCCAATCCGTCGTGATTTTCTCGAACGGCCCTAATAGACAAAAAAAGTTCCGGTAAAGTCGTGCCCAAAGCAATAAAGAACATCCCCGTAAAAATTGGATTGATATTCAATTCACGGGTGGCGGCTATGGCGTTTTGAACGGTAAAATCGGAGGCAAGCAATAAAACCGCCAGGCTAACTAGAAAGAAGAGGAAATATTTTACTGAAAATTGGCGATGACCAATAATGTCTTTGGTTGGCTCGCGATTAAGCATCGAGCGAAAGAAATAAATACCAGCAATAATTAAAATAATTCCATCGATTCGTGAATAGTTTCCGTTTAATCCGAGCAAAATCGGTATTGAAAGTATTAGTATATAAAGCAGATCATGCTTAACAATTTTACCGCTTGCCTTAAAGTTATGTCCTCCGAACAAGATAACGAGACCGAAAATGAGAGTTAAATCAGCAACATTGGAACCAAAAAGAGTACCCAACCCCAAAGAGGGAACACCGTCTATGGCGGAGGTAACGCTAATAAAAGTTTCAGGCAATGCGCATATTACCGCAATAAGCAAAAAACCAATCATGTAGCCGGAGATCTTTAACCCTTGAGCCAGTTTATACGCATAGCGGACCGCATAACCGGCACTTTTTGTAACAGCTACAAGCGAAATGACCGATAATAATATATTGTACAAGATAACCTCCTATTCTTTGTGCCTATTTGAAAGTGTCAATTTTTAAAGGCGCTCTGTCTAAGGCATCACGAACCAAGAATTCGAATATATTTTTTTTACTTTTCCTGATAGCGGTTAAAATGATTGCGCTTACGATGCCGAAAGAGGATATAATTACAAAAAGAATATTAAACCCAAATCTATCGGCAACAACTGCACCGATAGCGGCACTTGAGGCCGTCGCTATGCCTACTCCCACATCTTCAAGGGACCATTCAAAACCAATGA
Organism: Patescibacteria group bacterium; assembly: GCA_041649155.1. Lineage (GTDB taxonomy): Bacteria > Patescibacteriota > UBA1384 > XYA2-FULL-43-10 > 1-14-0-10-43-13 > JAMCZZ01. The sequence goes on from JBAZNP010000003.1 coordinate 38,686, forward strand.
TTTTTTTGTCGATATGATTGGTAAAAATTATTCTCCAGGCGGGAACTGCCATCGAGTTAGCGAAACCGTTGATGCCTTGCAAAAGATAAATGTGCCACGGCTCAGACGATATTGTATAGAATAACGGAATAATTGCGATCAAAAAAGTTCCGGCTATCATAAAAGAATATTCATCCATTTCGCCCTTAATCCTATCTAATAGCTTGCTAATCGGTATTGTCATTACTACCCTGGTAATCCAATAACAAGCTGTAGCATATCCAATAACTTCTATTTTATTCTCGATGTTTTTTAATATAAATACGGCAAATATTGGTGAAAGCAGACCAACGGCAAAAAACAGAAAAAAGTCCGATGTAATCAAAAGACGTATTGTTTTATTTACTAACTTATTGTGGTTGTTGTTTGATTGAATCATTTAGGCAAGCTACTCATTTTAAAAACCGGTCTCTCATTGACCGGTTGTTTATTTATCCTATTAACGCTTTATTCTGCAAAACAACCGGTTAAGTGACGGTTATTACTGCGATTTTTTGTGTGATATGCCTTAGTATCATGACTTCATGATACCATAACAAAAAATTAAAGCAAACAAAAAGGCACTATCGGAGGCCAATGATTAACTATTTTTAATATCCCTTTAATAATTACATATTTCTCCCGCCCAGTCTTCCCATCTTATAGAATAAATAGTCTGTCTGCATCAAGGTCGTTCATCTCGTAGGGTGCTCCACCTTGACCCAGCCACCCTATTTGTTCTTTGCCTCTTACCGATGGGCGGGAGGTCGACCTGCTTGTCCTAAGTTTAATTAGACAGGAGGTTGTATGACGCAAGAGCAAGTGATTGAGGTTTCAAGGACATGTATTTTAAATGACAAGTTTAGGAAAAGCGGGTTCGGGGTTACGCTTACTAACGGCGTACAGAGTGTTGAGGACTTGGATGGATTACTGCATGCAATCAGGAACTTTACAAATTTCAATGAGAATAACGATCCGTATGGAGAGCACGACTTCGGCAGCTTAGTTTGGCATGGCGACAAGGTTTTCTGGAAGATCGACTACTACGATCAGGCTTTGCAGTATTGGGAAGAGCCGACATCGTCCAAATGCAGAAGAGTGATGACAGTAATGCTTGCTGAGGAGTATTGAAATGATGGGCCTGGGAGTCGATGAGATTCTCAGGCCTTTAATCTTTAATTAGGAGGTTATTATGCTAGTTGAATCAGATGGTAAAAAGAACGAGGAGATTGCTCGTAGAAATGATATCGCGAGGAAGTTAGGATTAGGAGTTACGATGACGATAGATGCTGCGATGCTTCCGGACATAGAGGGTTTATTACAACATGTTCGAGCTTACAATAACTTTACACCGAAGAATGACCCGTATGAGGCGCATGACATGGGATTCTTTACTTGGAAGGGTCAAGAGGTCATTTGGAAGATTGATTATTACAACGAAACTTTAACTAACTGCGTAGATCCGCTCACGCCAACTTGCAAACGGATTATTACAGTGATGCTCGCTAGAGAGTACTAGATTAAAAAGGCTCGGGAGTTTTGTTCTCTCGGGCCTTTTTTGTGGCTAAGATTCTAAATCCTCAGAAGCTTGCTTGGGAATTCTTTTTTCGGCTAAAAGATCAAGCAATTTAATGCCCTTGTTTTCAACCTCAGAAATTAGAAAGTTCAAGGTTTGATTTGGATCTATTGTTTTGAGCTCCTCTCGATCTTCCTCAGACAATAACTCATAGCAGATATCTTTCAGCTCATGTATGGTCAGTTCCTTCTGATTTTTGGATTTTCTAATATCGTTTTCAAAAGCAAACATTTTGGCGTATACGGGGATCAGGTGTACTGGCCAAATAAGACCGCCATGAATATCATACACTGGAAGTATAAGTTTAGGATCATTCTTGTATACCCGCAACATTATTTCCGAAAGTTTATTAGCCATATCTTTTTCTGTAAGGCATGATCCCGAACTATTAAAGGATATTCCTCGAAACAGTTTTGGAGAAATACGAAATGGTGCAACATATGCTGCGTAACCAGAAGGCTCGATTGGGTTAGGATTGCTGGTACCGTTTGCTATGTTCTCTGCGTCAAACGGTTCTATATCACCATCACCTCTATCTCCTCTTGAGTAAGTATGCGATTGAGCCCTTGATATATCCAAGTTGAATCTATCTTTAACATCTTCAAAATAATTCGACCCTCTTAACGCTCCAGCAGAAATTTCTATGAGCTAATATCAAATAATATACTAAGTGTACTATTCGAACCAGAATATCTATCGCTTAATTTTATAGGATAAGATTTTCCCGTCCATTCTGATTTAATCGATCCTTTACCTAAAATAAGAAAATGGATATTGGACCTTCTTGGGTCTCTTGATCTTGTATTTTTATACCATCTTTCTTTTCTTTTTTGAGGGTCGGACGGAACTGGGTCAGGTGATTCCTCACTTCCAAGTAATCCTTCGGTTAGTATTGCTTCAGTCTTTTCGAGCGCTTCATCAACTTGTTCAGAATTTACCGTACTTTCGAAAGCATGCACAGCCAGTCCAGAGGCATCTACGTCCACAACCTTTTCCATTATTTGTTCAACTAGCTCCGGGGTCAGTTCTAATTCACCAGATTCTTGCTCTTTTTTTCTCTGTTCATCACTTTTGAGAAAATTCGCTTGATCAGATTCAGGAAGTATATTTGGGTCAAATTGTGTTGGATCTGGCATGGTTCGTCCTTATTTCTTAATCTTGCAGTTTAAATATACCACAATCACTCGTCTAGTTGAACTCTCTGCAAAGTTTCACGAGTTAAACCCTTACTTGCAACCACATCCTTAACAGCCAAATAAAAAGCTGGCTCGTCATCACTTAATTTATTTTTAATAAAATGGTACAAATGGCTTTTTATTCTCGGATTAGGGCAGATTAGTATTATCTCCGGAAATGACTTGCCGGTGTTGTCTTGCCATTCGTCGGAATTGTAATACTCCAAATACTGCTTAACTCTTTTTCTAAGCGCAACAGGCGGAATGTCATCGAATATATCTAAAAAGTATCGCTTAGTATCTTTGTCTTTATCTTCTAAGGAAAAATATGCGTCCGGTTTGGGAGTAATCAAATGCTCCATGCCATACAAGTCGGTCTTTGTATGAAATTGTATAACTAGTTCGGATTTCGAAGCCAACTTAAGCAATGAAATATAGATGTCAACTAAGAATAAACAATGACTTCTAAAGTTGGATGAATACTTCGGATTTCTCCAAGCTCGGCTCAACGGCTTAATATCTACCTTCCCAACATCTTTCAGATACTTCCGCCCCAGCTTATCTAAGCAATACACAGCCGGATCTTTTACAAATGATTTTTCATAAAACTTTAATATGTATTTTTGTTCCAGTAGTTCGTTTAGCCAGTTTAAGATTCGGCTGTGATGTTTGTGTCCAAGAAGCGTTTGGATTTGTTGCCTGGATAAGAAGCGGAAGCGATAGAGAAGATTGAGAATTTCGGATGGTTTTTGATTAAGTTGTGTTTGTTTGTTAGTCTGTTTCATTGCGTTTGATAATTAGTACGTAAGGAGGGGTAATATATAATATATATAAATATAAGCGTAGTTGTTTTTAGCGGTTTTAAGATTAGAAAAGGTCAAATTTTGTGTCATACGGCTGACACTTTTATCCGGTCAAACCTTTGATGTCTTTGACAGGTGTTTTACTTTCTATGTTCGGCTTTTCTTTGGCAATAATTGACTCTTTCTTTACTTTTTTGGCATATTCGGTCGCATAATTTTTTCTCGATGCCTCAATAATCTGTTCGACTTTTTTGGAATCTTTCGGTGTTGTAATTGGTATTGTTTCGCCGGAAAATGGCGCTTCCGGCTCGACTGCGGCAAGGCGCATATAGAATCGGTAGCGGAGCAGATTGCCTATATCGCCTTGCACAACTTGCGGAGCGAATTGCGACAACATCAATTCTTCATCGACCGGACTGGCGGTTCTAAAACAAATAACCGTTCCGGTATTTGCCAAAACAACATTTGTGATGTTTTTATTATCCTGTTGAGAGGTGGATTGCTCGGCAATAGTGATACGAAGGCCAAACTTTCGCCCGCCGGATAATAATTTGGTAAATGAACTGGTGGCGAAGTTTTGAAACTCATCAACGAATAAATAAAATGGTTTTCGGTTGGTAGCAGATATTCTGGCCCGCCTGACTGCCGCCTGATGTATTTTGGCGATAACAGTCGCGCCTAAAAGCATAGAAGTATCTTCGCCGAGTTTCCCTTCGGCTAGATTGCAAAGCAATATCTTTTTATTATTTAAAATATCATCAAAATTAATTGTCGACTGTGGCTGCTCCAAAATCCGCTTGGCAATCGGCGAAAAAAGAAAACGCCCGACTTTGGCCGTTACACCAGAAACCATTTTTACATGCTGGAAATCACCGGCCTTGCCAAACTCATTTTTCCAGAACTTGATTAGGTTTTCATCTTCTAAGTTTTTAATGGCACTCTTTCTAAAGTTAGTATCATTAAGTAAATCATAAATGGTAAAGATCGTTCTATCGGGAATTGTGAATGAAGTATAAATTGCATTTCTTAGGATGTATTCGATTCTATGAGCATCCGTGCTTTCATCTTTGAAAAACACTCTTCTGAATATCGAAACAACGCTTTCGCAGACCAATTCCTTTTCAAGTTCCAGCTCATCTTCTTCCAAGTTATCGTTTAATTCCAAAAGATTTATACCAACCGGATGTTTAATATCGAAAGGATTAAGATAAATCACTTCATCAATTCGTTCATCTGGAATAGTATCGAGCAATCCTTCTGCCAAATCGCCATGCGGATCGACGACTGCCAACCCTCGGCCTTTTTTAATGTCGTCGCTTGCCATGTGATAAATAATTGTCGATTTGCCGGAACCGGTCTGTCCGATTAAATAGACATGGCGCGAACGGTCATCATCGGTTAAGCCGATATTCGTTAAGGTATTACCAAATGTATTTTTGCCGAATACAACATCAAGATCAGGATTATTCTTAACTGAAAGCGGAGCCGGCAGTTCTTTGCTTCTTACCCGAATTAAATCTTCAGTTTGGTTATTGCCTGAAAACGGGAAGTGATATAACGCGCTAACTTCGGACGAGGATAATATCGCAGGCGTTCCACTGAGGCGTTTTTTAAACTTCCATAATTTATATTTTTCATAGAATTTGAAATTAAATTTTTTCTTGCCAGTCAAAGCTTGCCCCGATGCGTGCATAAAGCTAGCAAATGACGAGCGCAAACCTTTGTCCCGTATAGACAAGTTCTTTTTATCAGCGATCAACAATGTTCTAACCGTTCCCTCAAAAAGAGATTGGCTCAGTTTCGCTTTCACCATTTCATCCGGTTCCAAATCCTTTGCTAAAACTTTGACCTTATCGCTTCTCGGCAACGGATTATCCGAACTGCCTCCGGCAAATTCGGATAAGAAAAGGAGGGGTATCATAACAATTCTTACAAGCGTTTCAATTACCAAAGCAAATTGTTCTAGTATATACTGCGCTTTGTTTTCCGCCGGTTTTGCTTCTTTTGCCTTACTTGCTGATCTTTTATTATTGGTTCCAAGCGGCCGAAGAATTATTTGAATAGCCATAAGCTCATCGGGTTTTAACTGCGTCATATTACCGGCTAGATAAGCCAGCGGGTCATGTTTTTGAAGGTCGGCCTGTTCATTGATCGGCAAAGAAAAATGCCTAGCCAGTTTGTATTCGGTAATTCTGTGATTATTTGGATTAGCCAGAGGCAAGTAGTCGGATGCCTTCTGAATTTTAATGCCGGGGATATATGATCGGAAATTCTTTTCGATAACATCGGCAATGTTTTCGGGAACTTGCAGTATATACTTTATCCCTTTTTCTTTCGTGGATATGATCTCAAACGAGCAGGAAGTCCACCTGCATAATAATCGGTCAAGCCAGGATCGCTGATTCAATAGTCCGGCAACAAGCGAAAACAACTCCGAAGTTGAAACTGAATGTATTTCGGTAACCAAAGGAGGGGTGACTTCAAGAAATATAAATTTTTGCCTTAATTGATGGATTAAATCTATGAGTTTGAAAAGCAAAGTTATTACAAGCCAGAAAATGAGCAAAAAAATAACGGCGTAAGCCGCATACCTGAGGAGCAAGAGAGCAAAGTATGAAATAGTATGAATACTAAAATCAGAGAGCGTAATAGAGGGGAATAATAATTTATTTATTGCTTGCATAAGTTATCCTATGAAGCTTATCGTTATCACCCTCCTTTAAGTTATGTTTATCACAGAAAATTTCAGATGTAAAGGGTCGCATGAGCAAAAAAACTTTAATGCCAATCAATTCTGACACTTGTGTATTACTTTTTGCTTCAGCTCATAGCCGTCGCAATGGCTCAACAAGCCAGTATATGATGACAAATTCTTTTTATTAACTCTTTTAAACATCCTTTTCTTCGTCTTGGTTCGTAGGACTGTATGATGAGGTAATACAACATAGCCCAGAAAATCGATCCCTTGATTTAGTTTTCGGATCGAAACCTTGTTGGGATGCAATGAAAGTTTTAAATCATTATTAAGAAATTCGCCAATCCTTTCAATTATTTCTTGAAGCTCATCTTGAGAATTGCTCAGTATTACAAAATCGTCGCAATATCGAAGATAATATTTAATCTTCATATCATGCTTAACAAACTGATCGAGCTCATTCATATAAATATTAGCAAACAGCTGGCTGGTCAAATTGCCGATAGGAATACCTTTGCCACCGGCTGCCGAAGGCGGAGCCTTCGGCTCTCTCTCTCTCTCTCTCTCTCTCTCTCGGTTTGCGTGCCGCAAACTGCCAAGCCTTCGAACAACGAGAGCTGATTGCCCCTTGACCTATTGAAACTACAAATAATTTCTTTAAGTAGCAACAAAGTATTAGGATCGGTGATCCCCTTTTCTAATATTTTCAACAAAATTTCATGGTCAACCGAGTCAAAAAACTTTTTGACATCGCATTTCAATGCATAGCAAGGAGCAGAGTAGTTTTTACTAACCTTTAGAGTAAAACTTTCTAATCTTTTCACTGCTCTATGAGTACCTTTGTTTAATCGACAAGAATACGAGTCAAAAATAAAACCCTTATCAAAAATAGGATACAGAATCCTATAAACTGCATGGTGAAGCAACCTATCTCGAACAATAGCTTTATGAATTACACGAGATTTCGGGTCGTTAATATTAAACCGTTGATAAGATGAGTGCTTGTATGTTAAGTTAATAAGGTCGTCGTGGAGCAAGAAAACGTTTTGAAGAAGCTGCTGGGCAAATATTCGCACATCAGCTTTTTGTTTCTTATCGACGATAAACTCTTGCCAAGCAGCCAATAAATTTTCAATAGATATAATTTTAGGATAAAGATGAGTAATAATTTTCATGGTCAATCCCATTCTAACTTTCCACCTGTATTAGAACGATTAAAAAATGCATATAAACAATGGATCTTAATAGAACGTAATTTGCCTAAATGCGAACGCTATGGACTCGGACAGAAAGTCGATATCCTATTCACTGATCTTTTGGATATATTGCAAAAGGCAACATTCTCTCCAGTTGAATCAAAAATAACTCTACTGGGACAATCTTTGTCTACGATTGATTCGCTTAGATTTCTTATACAACTATGTTGGGAATTAAAGCTTATACCCCCAAAACAATTTACTACACTCGGACAAGAAATTGAAGAAATCGGCAGAATGATCGGTGGTTGGCGAAAAGGCCTCATAACAAAAACTTCCGCCAAAACGGAAGAAAAGAAATAAGTCGCAGGAACCGACCTGGTTGTCAGCGTTCCACTCGTTCGGATTCGTAACCGGATTGGCTTCGACGTTCCACTTGCCGTTCTAGGAGTTCCAGTTGCAGTTGACAGCCCAGTAATGTACCGCCCGCCATCCATAATCACCGCCCCTTGATTACTCTCAGGGCTGTATTTTATTTGAGACCTCAAAGTCTCTTAACAGGCGGCACCGATTCATTTCATTATTTTTTAATCTTTATAACCGCTCTTACTTAAGGCGTACCCGAAGCAACTCAGGGAAGATAAAGACAAAGGATCGTGGCCAAAAGCCCGAATATAGGGTAACTAGCCGTTGCGCTTCACGATACCTCTGCTATTTTAACATAAAAAGAAGGACTCCCCAACACTCTTTTTGAGAGTATCGAGAAGTCCCGGATATATCGACCGCCCTTCGGGCGGAGAAACAAAGGTTCAAAGTTCTCAGGTCCAAAGACCAAAGGAACTAAGAACCAGAATCGCAGGAACCGACCAGGTCGTCAGCGCGCCACTCGAGCGGAAACGTAACCGGAGAGGCTTCGACGTACCACCGGCCGTCCCAGGAGTACCAGCGGCAGCGAACAGAGGACAGCCCAGCAAATCTCTGGATTGTTGGGATCAGGCACATAGAAGATGTTCGCATACCCATTGGTAAGCAGAACGCCTTCCTGACCTTGTCCCTGACGGCAACAGAGCGTGAAGATATAAGCAACAAATGCCTTTATCTGTGACGCTCCACCGAGTTCTTCCATGATGGGACCGTCAACCGAGCCTTTCTTTAGCCGGTCAAACTTCAGAGTAGCGGCAGGAATATTCGTTTCAACCAGATTACCAAAGATACGCTTGAAGTTAGGACCGAACCAGAACTTCGTCTCACCAATCTTACCGGACTTGACGACATCCTCGACTGAGAAACGATCGATCGGATCGATTGTCGCGGTCGAGACGAACTCGAGAAGATCAGACGACAGGAGCTGCCGTGCAGCATCCTTGACCTTCCCCTTGAATGCGCCGCCTTTACTCAGAAGCTTGCTGTACTGGTCGAAGTTAAGTCCTAGCTCGTCGAGAGCCTCGTTGAGCAATTTCCGTCCTTCTCGTTTCTGTCCTGTCGTTGCGCTACGAGATGCAGTCTGATCTTTCATCAGCTGTCATCCTCCTTGCGTATAATGCTCGCCAGCATATGTCCAACTTTAATAGGTTGGATCCTTGGAACCTCTCTAATTACCTCGGTAGATAACCAAAGAGGCTCCAAGGAAATAAATTGTCAATGTAACACTTAATAGTATAGCACAATCAGGTTCAAAAGTCAAGACCATCACCACAAAATTTGCTTAAGCTTAAAACGCCCTCTTGACAAGAATTTTTTTATGATTATTATAAGGGTGAACGGTAAGGAAATCATCAACTAATAAAAAGGAGCTGGGACACGGCTTCTTTATTTGTAGGAGGGAGAAAGGAAAATGTATGAGTCGTCTCCGTATTCTCTTGTGCACTCTTTTTGTATTGTTATGCTGGACAGGCACCGCTTTTGCTGCCGACACTGATGTTGCGAAGGTAGAAAATTTCGTTCGCAATATTGTTCAAGTTCTCGTCACGTTAGCCGGCTTACTCGCAGCCGGTTTTTTTGTAATGGGAGGTATTGGCTACATTACCAGTTCGGGAAATCCGGAGCACATGGATAGATCGAAGAAAACGATTATCTATTCCGCTTTAGGATTGGCAATCTCAATCGGCGCGTATGTATTAAGCAATATCATCGCCGACATTGCCGCTAAGGCATTCGGTTAAAATTATGAAAAAAATTATTTCTGCACTATCACTACTGGCGGGAATAATAGTTTTTTATCCCGCCTCGGCCTTTGCGGCCTCAAACACGGAAGTCGCTCATTTTGCCGATCAATCGCTTGAAGGCATAATGATCGTCTCATCCATCGCCGCCGTATTTTTTCTCATTCGCGGGGGCTACATCTACATTACTTCAACCGGCAATCCTCAAGCGCTTGAAGAAGCTAAAAGCACGATCAAAAAAGCTCTTATCGGACTTGTTATTGTGCTTGGCGCGGGCATACTTACATCAATTCTTAATACTTCATTGACGGAACCTGCAACAGGCGGCGGAGCAACAGCCTTGAATTTATCTCCGATACAGCCGGAAGAAGCAGACGGCACTTTAGCCCAATTATTACTGAATGCCGTTTCAGGATTCTTAAAAAACATAGTGCAATCGGCTACCAAGCCGATCATAGACGGAATAACCGGTTTTCTAACCAGTACGCCGACCTTGGCGACAAACTCTGTAGTATTTAACTTTTGGCTCGTAATAGTCGGCATAGCCGACTCTCTTTTTGTTTTGGTGGTTGCGCTCCTTGGATTCCATGTGATGAGCGCTTCTTCGTTCGGTTTTGAAGAAGTATCGCTTAAAGAGTTATTACCGAGGCTCGCTCTATCATTTTTACTGGCGAACACTTCAATATTCCTGATTGACTGGTTTATTAAGCTTAATCAAGTAATGATTCATGTCGTACTTGATGCCACCGGAGGACTGGGCCAAGCATGGATTATGAACGCTTTCGATCCGGCTGCGCTACTTTCCGGTACGACGGCCCTCATTACTTTAATCTTCCTGGTAGTCTTTATCGTGCTGGCGGTAGTACTTCTTCTGTTTTACATCAGCCGTTTGATGATTCTTGCTTTCGGCGCCGTCATATCACCGATCCTCTGCATTCTCTGGGTGATTCCCAAGATGACCGGATTTGCGGAAAACGCCGCCAAAGCATACCTGACAATTATCTTTACTCTCTTTGTTCACGTAGTCATTATTCAGCTTGCTTCCGCGTTTCTGACTATTCCTGGACAAGAAGGAACCAATGCCTTCATTTCCGCTCTAGTAGGCATTGCTTTATTTTCCGTACTGCTAAAAAGCAGCTCGGCGATGATTCAACTTGTCTTATCGTCAGGATCAAGCGGAATGATGAGGAAATTCGGCTCGCAAATACTGAACGTCTTAAGTCCCGCCTCGGCAGGCACGGCTTCAAAGATAGCTAGACATCAGACTATTAAAACAACTGCGAGGGCAAAATGAAAACAACCGTAGTACCTGCTCAAATTACAACCGTTGAAGATCGAATTGCCGGCAACCTGACCTTTACGCAGATTATAATGCTGATTGTCCCCTTGATAACCAGCACTATCGTATATATTTTAATCCCGCCGCGCTCCGGTTTCACTACCTTCAAAATCGTTTTGATCGTTTTGCAATTTATGGTTTTTGGTACTTTGGCCATCCGAGTAAGAGGCAAGATTCTGATCGAATGGCTAGCGATATATCTTAAATACAAATTGCGCCCGAGAATCTACATTTTTACAAAAAATGACCAAGCAGGAAGAGAGGCTGTAATAATCGAAGAGAAAGAAAAGAAAGTTGTGGAGAAACTACCCGTAATTGAAAAATTAAAATCAGTTGATAACTCGACACATTTCAATCCCGATGCTCGCCGGCTATTGGATAACTCCACTTTATCTTTCCGATTCGGCATATCAAAGAAAGGAGGCATAGATGTTTCGATCACGCCAAGCGAAGACTAAAGGTTCGGCTCGAACTCAAATCGGCATAAAAGAAGTCAGGGATAATATTCTGATTCTGCAGGATGATTCCTGCCGCTCGATTCTTTCCACCACTTCGCTGAACTTCGAATTGCAAAGTGAAGAAGAACAGGACACTTTAATAGATTCTTTCCAATCATTTTTAAATTCTCTTACGGTTCCGGTGCAAATCTTGATACGCATTCGAGAATTGGATATTGAGCGCTACCTGGAAAATATTCAGGCTTCACGCTCAGACGAAACCGAAAAAGTTTATAAGGAGCAGTTAAAGCATTACAGCGATTTCATCCGCAAATTGATAGCCGGCAACAAAATACTTTCAAGAAAATTTTATCTGGTAATTCCTTATGACAACAAAGCGGCGAGCGATTTTTATCTCGCCAAAGAGCAGCTTCTGCTCGAGCAGGAAATAATCGCCAAAGGATTGGAAAAACTGGGCATGTCGGCAAGACAGCTTACCGGTTTAGAGATACTTGATTTGTTCTACAGTTTTTACAGACCCGATCAAGCCAAAACCCAGCCGATCGTAAAAGAAATAATGAGGCAAACGCATGAAAAAAATCTTATCTAAAATAAAACCCAAGAAAAAGAAAGTCGACAAAGCCCGCAATGAAAAACAGCGGACGATCAATTTTCATTTGGGCGAGCAAGACCAGCTCGATTTCATCACTTACGCCGGCTTGGAAGAAAATCCCGATTATTTAATAATTGACGGACGATATGTTCGAACTTTGTTCGTTTCCGGCTATCCCTATACCGCTTCCTCTGGCTGGCTTAACCATCTAATCAACTTCAACCACAATGTTGATATTTCCTATCACATCGAACCGGTCGACGCTACTTATGCTCTGCCGAAACTAAACCGTAAAATTACCGAGCTGATATCAACCAAAAGAGCGATGGAGCGGGACGGAAAAATTATCGGCTCCGAACTTCTCGACCCGCTTGAATCGGCGATCGAGCTAAGAGATAAAATCCAACGGGGACAGGAAAACTTGTTTCAAGTTTCGCTGTATATCACATTATCGGCCAACAATCTGATCGATCTGGACAAAACAACCAAACTTTTGGAAACAGTTTTAGCAACTCGTCTTTTCTATACTAAAAATGCTATATATCAGCAATTAGAAGGGTTGCAGTCGGTTTTACCCAGAGGCGACAATCAGCTTGCCCAAAAGAGAAACTTGGACAGTTCTTCGGCGGCAATGACCTTTCCCTTTATTTCATCAGAATTTGTGCAGGAATCGGGCATATTATACGGAATTAACCGTTCCAATAATTCGCTCGTAATAGTTGATCGCTTCGCTTTGCCCAACGCCAACAGCATTTTGTTCGCCCAATCGGGAGCGGGCAAAAGCTATACCGCAAAAGTGGAAATTCTGCGCCATTTAATGCAAGGAACAAAAGTAATAGTCATCGATCCCGAACGGGAATACAGAAGATTGGCCGATTCGGTTAAAGGGACATACATCAAACTGTCTGTTCATTCGGAGGAAAAAATCAATCCGTTTGATCTGACAGTCAATGCTTTCAATGAAGCCGACAGTTTTACCGATCATGTTCAGTCTTTAACTGAAATCATTTCTCTTATGGCCGAAGGATTATCCGCAGAAGAAAAATCAGTTGTCGATCAGGCAATTATGAAAACCTACCGAAAATTTGGCTGGGGCAAAAAACAAAGAAAACGGGAAAGCGAAACATATCCTCTGTTATATGATTTCTATTTAACACTTAAATCATTAAAACAGCCGAAACTGTGCCGTAGATTGGAAAAGTATACTACCGGCTCTCTGGCGGAAGTTTTTGATTCTCAAACCAACCTTTACTTGGAAAATCGGCGGTGGTGTTTGATACAAAAGATTTGCCTGAATCATTGCGCCAAATCATGCATTTGGTCATCGCTCAATTTGTCCAAAATCAGGTTAAATCCTCCACCCAAAAACGGTTGCTTGTAATAGATGAAGCCTGGCTATTATTGGAGCATGAAGAAAGTGCGAGGTTTGTTGCCGGATTAGTTAGGCGTGCTAGAAAATATTATTTGGGAGTTTCGATTATTTCCCAGCAGGCAAACGACTTTTTGCAAAATACTTACGGCCAAGCTATCGCCTCCCAAAGCGCATTAAGAATTCTAATGAGGCAAGATACGACTACTATTAGAGGAGTCGCCCAAGAGTTTAGATTAAGCGAATACGAACAGAAGTTTTTATTGACCTGCGAGCGGGGCGAAGCGCTCATAATCGCCGATCAGCACCATGTCGCTGTTAAAGTGACGGCTTCGGAAAATGAGCACCCACTCATTACGACCGATCCCGCCGAGCTCTTGCGGGGGAAATAATGAACGCTGTTGCGATAAGATATATCGCTCTTGCTTTCTCGATGAAGCAAGAACTCAAAATAATATTTTTCACTCTTTTTATTATCTGTATGCTTCCGATCATCGGCGTGGTTATGCTAACGCAAGTTGGAATAAATGCCGTATCGGGCGTTTTGGCATCCAACGATGTGCAAACGGCGCAAGTCAATATCCACGACCCTGTAACGGGTGAAATTGTCGATACCATACTGGCTCCGGCAATGTGGCCTGTAAACGGAGTAGTCACTTTAGAATACGGGCAGTCGTCGCCATATCAGTTTTTGCACTCCGGAATAGATATTGCCAATGGCACAATTGGCGATCCTGTCGGCGCATTTATGGCCGGAACAGTAACTTACGCCGGAGAAACCTCTTGGGGCTTTGGCAAGCACGTGAAAATAGATCATGGTTACCACGTGACATCAATATATGCCCATCTGGATAGTATTGCCGTCCAAGTCGGGGACAAAATCGATATAGGAACGATAGTCGGCACAAGAGGAGATACAGGCTGGTCGACCGGCCCTCACCTTCACTTTCAGATCAATGTTTTTGGAATACCTATAGAGCCGAGGATATTTTTGACAGGTGATCCTCCAACAAACCCTCCCGAACAAATACCAAACCCTCAAACATAATTTACTTGTTCTACATCTGTAAATCTGTGGAAAACTCTCCCTTGACAGTATCTTTATAAAGATATATGCTATCTATATAGAGATAAACCAAGGAGGGAAAATGGCTCTAATCGATAAAACATCAACTAAAAATATTGCTAATCTCGATAATCCTAAATGCACAGGAACAGACAAGCTGATCTCTTTAGAAGAATGCAAAAAATTTATTGGCAAATATGATCTTAGTGATCAAAAAGTTATGCTAATGAGGAATACTCTTATTGGTATCGCCGATAAAACGATTAGCTCATATTTAAACGAGTTTATATGAAAAGCACAGAGATAGAATATACAAAAGCTGTAATTTATTGCCGAGTATCATCAGAAAAGCAGGTGAAAGAAGGAAATGGCCTCGACAGCCAGGAACACAGATGCAGGGAATATGCAGCATCACTAGGTTTAGAGGTCGAAAAAGTATTTCGAGATGAAGGGATATCCGGCGGACTTTTCGATAGACCGGCGATGAAATCCCTCATTAAATACTTAGATGGACACTGGCAAAGTAAGTACTTTGTTATTTTCGACGATTTAAAAAGATTTGCAAGAGATGTAGAAGTACATATTAAGCTGAAATCAGAACTGAAAGGCAGAGATGCTAAACTTAGCTGCTTAAACTACAACTTTGACGACAGCGCGGAAGGAGAATTTGTTGAGACTATTTTTGCCGCCCAAAATGAACTTGAAAGAAAGCAGAATAGAAGACAGGTCTGCCAGAAGATGAAAGCGAGAATAGAAAGAGGTTACTGGTGTTTTTATCCCCCGACCGGTTATGAGTACCGCAAAGACAAGGAACACGGAAAGATTTTAATGCCAATTAAATCGATCACGGATATTCTAGCTGAAGGCTTGATTGCTTTTGCGGAGAACCGGTTATTGGAGCAGACAGACTTTCTTAATTATCTTAAGGTTAAAAATTTCCATTTGCTTTTAGGTAAAGAAGCTAGACTTATCAATTATGAATACATTAAAGGACTATTGACTCAGCCTCTTTATGCTGGAATAGTCGAATATACAGAGTGGAGTATTTCCAGAAGGAGAGGGCACCATAAGGCTATTATTACCGAGGAAATTTACGAAAAAATTCAAAGGAAATTAATTAGGCCAGAAAGAAAACCTCGAGAAACTGATAACTTAGAATTCCCATTAAGAAGAATAATTACCTGCTCTGTTTGTGGTATGAAGATGACAGGAAGTTCTAGTAAGGGCAAAACTAAATACTACGGTCACTATACATGTAACAATAAGAATTGCACCGCTAATCCAAAGCATATAAGCGTTGATAAATTAGAAAGTGATTATATAAAGCTATTAGAAAATATTACTGTGGGGCAAGATGTTTTAGATATGGCTAAATTCATCTCGACAAAAATTTGGGAAGAAAAATTAGAAGGTTCGGACAACAGCAAAGAGACAAAAGAAGCGGAAAAAAGAGAAATCGAGCAAATGATTGATGATTATGTAGACTTAATGCCAAAAACTCGTTTAGAGAGCATTAAAAATCGTTATGAAGCCAAGATTGAGGAACTAGATAAGCGTTTGAAAGGGCTCGAAAAAGAGTCAGGAGATAAAAAAGCGCCTAACTTCAATGAGGCTTTGGGATTAACATTAAAACTACTTGGAACCCCAGCAGAAACATGGAAAAACTCTAATAGAGACACAAAAATCATGTTGCATAACATGATCTTCACTGAAAATCCCACTTACTCTGTGAAAGAAGGATTTGGAACCCCTAAATTGTCGCTCCCATTCCATATAAAAGAGCTGTTTTGTACTAAAGAACTCTGTTGTGGTGGACCCAAGCGGATTTGAACCGCTGACCTCTTCGCTGCCAGCGAAGCGTTCTAGCCAACTGAACTATGGGCCCATTTGTTATTTTTAGTACTATAAATATACTATAAAATAGCGCTAACTTCAATCGTTTGCACTGGCTGAGTACATCGGTAACAACTTTTGTTGTTTTCCTAATATATACTCAAGGTACTCAAAGGGTGTTTGGTAGTCAAGGGTTTGGTGGGGTCTTATGAAATTGTACTCAATAAGCCAC
>JBAZNP010000004.1:0-22122 GCA_041649155.1 Patescibacteria group bacterium
GTACACAAGGATCATAGACATTAGGTGCGCTAATATTAAAGTTTTTCATCGGTAGACTCTATCTCATTAATCTGGATTGAACTATCCAATATACCAGATTTGTTACCGATGTATCTCAGCCTCCGCACAGTTTGCTGTTAGGCGGTCACAATTACAGGCTTGCCGTTCAGTATTACAACTGTATGCTCGAAGTGAGCGGATAATGACCCATCAAATGTGGTTATTGTCCAGCCATCTGCTTCGACCTGAACATCATAGCCACCTTCCGTTAACATAGGCTCAATAGCCAAAGCCATACCTTCCATGATAACCGGACCTGAATTTTTTTTGCCAAAATTGGGAATATGAGGAGACATGTGTGGTTCGCGTCCGATTCCATGTCCAACTAAATCCCGAACTACACCAAAGCCCTGACCTTCGGCATATTCCTGAACAGCATGACCAATGTCACCAATTCTGCAACCGGCAAACGCCTGATTAATTCCGATTAAGAGACATTTTCGAGTGGTTTCTATTAGTTTAGTTGCTTTCGGTGACACTTTACCGACGGGAATCGTAACTGCCATATCAGTATAAACGCCTTTATATCCAGCACCAATATCTAACGATACAACATCACCTTCTTTTAGCACCCTCAGAGAAGGTAACCCATGAACGACTTCTTCGTTAACTGATACACATAATGTTGAAGGGAAAAGGCCACTACCCTTAACTTCATAATCCTTGAACGAGGGCTCTGCCCCACGTTCTTTGATCGCATGATACGCAATTTCATCAAGTCTTAGTGTGGAAACCCCGGGTTTTACAGCGCTTATAACCGCATCCAAAGATTCCTTTAGAATCCTACCGCTGATTTTAATTAGTTTAATTTCATCTTTATTTAAGATATTTGTCATAATCATTTTCTATTTGTACAGTTACTTCTTCAATCGACGGTTCGCCATTGACTTCTAATACCGCCCCGATTTGTTTATAGTAGTTCACAAGTTCATTAATCTTTGGAACATAGTGTTCAATTCTAGTTCTGGCTATGTCTTCGTTATCATCTACTCTAGATATGAGAGCTACGCCGCAGTCTTCACACGCCGAAATATCTTTTTTATTGTAAATTCGATTACATTGCGGGCAAATCTTTCGGTGAGCAATGCGTTCTATTGTGGTTTCAGGGTCTAATTTTATATAGACTAAAACAGGCAGCTCCCAGTCATTCTCTTTAGCAAAATTAATTAGCAACTCCGCCTGTTTGACAGTGAAAGGAAAATTATCAAACACAGCCCCGTCTTTATTTAAAGTCGAAAGCTTTTTTTTCAAAAGATCAAAAGCCACCTCATCAGGTTGGGGCACGCCTGCATCATATTTTTTCTTAATTTCAATAATAAATGGATCGCTGCTGCCTTTGTTTTCTTCCAACACAGCACGGATTAAATCTCCCATTCCAATAAGATCAAAATTATGCATCTTTGCAAAAACTCTCGCCTGAGTGCCTTTACCCGAAGCTGGTAATCCTATGAATGAAACAATTTTTCTTTTATTTTCCATCTTTTGTTATATTAATAAGTATCATACGTATGCATAATAATCTGGGATTCGAGTTGGCGCATTGTTTCGACAACTACCGACACGATAATTAATATTCCAGTTCCACCTAAAACAATTGTATCGATATGGGTAATAGACTGAACAATAAACGGCAGCACCGCAATCACACCTAGGAAGACAGCGCCAAATAAAGTAATCCTAGTAATGATCGCTTTTAAATACTCTTTAGTTTCAGTTCCAGGCCTTATACCTGGAATATATCCGCTCTGCTTTTGCAAGTTCTCTGAAATCTCATTTGGCTTGAACACAACAGAAGTATAAAAATAGGTAAACAATACAACAAGCAAAAAATATGCGATGCCATAAAAGACCTGATTAGCAAATAGGTTTGCAGTAAATGTAGCACTATGAGCGATCCAAGGTGTCTTGGCATTTTCCAGATATTTTGCAATCACACCTGGCATTACCAATAAACTCATAGCAAATATTATTGGAATAACACCGGCAATATTTACTCTTATGGGTAAATGATTAGACACACCGCCATGAGCTCCAAAGCGCATGCTCTTGGCGTAGGAAATAGGAATATTTCTCTGACCTTCTTGAACAAAGATAACACCAGCGATTGTAATGAGGAAGATTAGCAAAAATGAAAACACTCCGATTACTTTGGCAACATCTCCAGAACTGACTAGGGCGGCAGTATTACGAATTTGCTCAGGAAAACTTGATAGGATACCTAGCGCAATAATCAAGGATACACCATTGCCAATTCCTTTTTCTGAAATTATCTCGCCAATCCACATAAGAAGAATTGTTCCAGCACAGACTGAAATTAACATTATAGAAAGACTGGATAGATCCCATTGAGGAATAATTCCTTGATTTTTTAATATTATTAGCATGCTAAAGGCCTGTATCAGAGCTAATGGAATTGTGGCCATTCTTGTCCATTGGTTTATTTTTTGCTTGCCTTCTTCCTCTTTCTGCATCTGTTCAACAGAAGGAAAAATCATACCTAAAAGCTGAAAAATAATAGAAGAAGTGATATATGGTCCAACGCCCATCAGGATAATAGAAAAGTTACTCATGGTTCCACCTGAGAACATATTTAGAAGGCCAAAAGCTTGATTTTGTTGAAAGAAAACCTGCAACCTTTGCAGATCAACTCCGGGAAGCGGAATATGGGAAAGAATCCTAGTCACCAACAAAAGACCTACTGCAACGATTATTTTATTGCGCAGATCAGGAAACCGCCAAATTTTTTCAAGTTTATCCATCTTCTATTATGTCATCCTGAACTTGTTTCAGGATCTTTTTAAATATGCTTATACTTTAGCTTATTTAAACGCTAAAATCAATTCGAATATTATATGTGATACTACAAAATATTTCAGCTTTAGTGTAATTATGTATATTTATAATCACAAATAGAAAATCTGTTGTGGTAAAAATTCACGATCGACGATATTTACCACAACAGAATCCAGCTCAATGATTGGTTTTATTTGAAAATTCTTATGCTCTTATAAACGAATTATTACTCATCTTCTAATCGCTTAATCTCTTCCACTAGATGATGAATATTATCAATTTTAGTATTAATCTTTTCGATTTTTTTGTTTATTTGTTTATGATGACTAAAATTCTCCTTCCAAATGGGGCTTCGTTTAAAAGCCACTCTTTCTGAAGCATCCTGAACGCGCACAATTTTATCTAAAAAATATCCTAATATCCACGTACCAATGAAACCCATCACAACATACCAGTAAACCATGTTAGGATTACCGTTATTCTGTCTTACTAAAGACATTACAAGCAAGGAAAAATTCAAAAATACCAAAAAAGCATTTCCTTGATCAAACCGATATTTTTCCCTAAAAAACGAATACCGGAACTCGCTGAGTTTTTGTTTAATCATTTCGGTCATATTCTCCGCTTTATTTATTAATATTTCTTTCTGTGGATCAACACCACAACCAATCAATCTTACTTGAAATCTAGCCTTTTGCAAGCACAGCAATTTATCAAAATCGTATTTATTCAGCCCTCCAACCCCTCTTTAAAAAAATACCCCTTTGTAACCTGGGGTATTTAATATAGAATGATTAACTTTCGATTTACTTGGCAGTTTTCTTAGCAGCGGGCTTTTTTACTGCCTCTTTAACTGCTTTTTCTACAGGTGCAGCATCTTTCTTTGCCTTAAGAGCTTTGTCTTCTTTTACTGCTGGAACATTTTCCACAAAAAGCTTTACTATGTTCTCAGAGACTTTTACGTCTTTACCAAGCGACACCTTCACAGTCAATTTTCCGTTATTTAGAATCTTAGCTTTTTCACCTTTTTTAATAAGCCCCTTGTTTTCCAAAGCCTCGACAGAAACGACATCGCCGTCTTTAAACATCGCTGAAATATGATCAAGAGATACAATAGTCGCCTTTTTCTTAAATGACTTAAATCCAGGCAATTTTGGCAATCTCATGGAAAGAGGAGTTTGACCACCCTCGTGACGTTTAGGAATATTAAAACCACTTCGTGACTTTTGACCCTTTGTGCCACGACCTGCAGTTTTGCCCTGACCGGAAGAAATGCCCCTGCCTGGTCTTTTTTTGTTCTTAGTTTGTACTGATTCTAGTTTCATAGCTTAACAACAGATGACTAATTTTATGAATAATACAAATTTTCAGTTTCCCTTATTAGTATTATTTGTCTGATTTGTAATCTGTCCTTTTATTACTTTTTCTTAGCTGCGGCTTTTTTGTCTTTTACTGTCTTTTTTATAACACTTTTTTCTTCAGAAACTTCTTTTTTATTTTCTTCAACTTTTACTTCATCTTTTTTGATTGCTACAGGTTCACCCTTTGGCTTGGAATTCTCATGAGCTTTTCTTACCTTAGCAACAATGTCGGGATTAAAGGAAGATAGAGCCTTGATGGTAGCTGTAACACTGTTGATCTTATTTGAGCTACCTAAAGATTTACTTAGAAGATCTGTAATCCCAACCAAATCTGCAACAGAGCGAATGCTTCCACCTGCAACAATTGAAGTACCTTCAGTTGCCGGCTTTAGTAAGATCCTTGCTCCTCCATGTTTAACAATGGTCTCATGTGGAATAGTACCATTAATTATAGGGACTAAAACTACATGCTTTTTCGCTAGAGCAGTAGCTTTTTTGACAGCTTCAGAAACTTCAGTTGCTTTAGCAATACCCATTCCGATTTTGCCGTTATGATTACCAATAACAACTAACGCTCGAAATCGTATTCTGCGTCCACCTTTTACAACACGAGAAACACGATTGATTTCAATTACTCTTTCATCGTATTCCTTTGGCTCTCTTTTTTCGAAAGAGCCTCTAGGTCTCATTATATTTTTTTCTACTGCTGTCATATTTATCCTTTATTTTTCACAAATGAATGACTAATGTGTACTAATGGCTAATTTACTAATTATTCGTATATTCGCTATTGGTTCAAATTTGCTATCCATTTTTATTTAGAATACTAATCCACCTTCGCGCATACCCTCAGCCAAAGATTTCACTCTTCCATGGTATCGATATCCGTTTCTATCAAAAATAATCTTTTCAATCTTTTTGTCTTTTGCCTTTTGGGCTAGAAGCTTACCGCAGAGCAAAGCCTTTTGAACAGGCTTGTCGTTTTCCTTGATCTCTTTTGAAGAGGCAAAAACGATCGTTTTACCGGTAGCATCATCAATAGCCTGAGCATAAATTGCTGCATTTGACCGAAAAACAGACACTCTTGGTCGGGCTTCTGTGCCAATAAATTTTTTGTTGAATTCTTGCGCCATGTAAACAACAGATGACTAATTTTACGAATAATACAGATTGAGTTTCGGTTATTAGTATTATTTGTCTGATTTGTGATCTGTCCTTTCTATTATGAAGCGGCTTTCTTGCCTGCTTTTCTTCTGATTAACTCTTCTTTATATTTAATACCTTTGCCTTTATAAACTTCAGGTGGTCTAACTTCTCTAATTTTTGAAGCAAGTCCGCCAATTTTTTCTTTATCCATTCCAGAAAGAAGAATGATATTCTTCTTAACTGCTACGGTAATATCTGCAGGGATTGTTATATTAATTTCATGAGAATAACCCATGTTCAGTGTAAGTATTTCGCCATTTACCGAAGCTCTATAACCAGTTCCTTTGAACTCTAGTTCACGAGTAAATCCACCATTAACACCGGTAATAATATTTTTTAATAACCTAGCAATCAATCCGTGCTTTGATCTTAAATCTTTTGAATCATCTTTTCTCGTAACAAAAAGATTGCCACTATCCTGTTTAACAGTAATTCCTGTGGGAATTTCCAGTTCCATCTGGCTTTGATCTTTTTTAGTGATCACTCTTGATGGAGTAATTTCCACTAAAACACCTTCTTCAATTTTTATTGGTCTAATTCCAATTCTACTCATTTTTTTTCCTTAGTTGTCAGTTGCAAGTAAATCAGTTGAAAGTTATTTGCTGATTTGCCGACTACTGATTTACTGACTGCTTGTTTACCATATTTCACAGATTAATTCGCCGCCCAACCCTAATTTTGTTGCTTCTTTTGCGGTAATCACACCTTTAGGAGTTGAAATTATTACAAGCCCGAAGCCACGAAGCGGATTAGGAATATCTTTACTCTTAGTGTAAATTCTTTGACCAGGCTTTGAGATTTGTTTAACATGGGTTGGCAATTTGGTACTGGAAATTCGAAATTTAATATTTTTCTTCTTATCTTCTTCAATCACTTCAATATTTTTTACAAAGCCTTCTCTTTCCAGAATCGTCAAAATAGCTTCCTTCATCTTTGAAAAAGGTAATTCTACCTCATATTTTCTTACCATTGAGGCGTTTCGAATTCTAACCAATAAATCTGCAATGTGATCTGTCATATTATCCTTAGCTATCAGTTACCAGTTTTGGTTATCAGCCTCCATTTTTGTAGGCTCTGATTTACTTACAACTGATTTACTGATTAACTTATCTTATTTACCAACTTGATTTTGTTACTCCTGGAATTTCACCTTTTGAAGCAAATTCTCTGAAACATATACGGCAAAGACCGAATTTTCTGATGTATGCTCTTGGTCGGCCGCACATTTTACAACGTCTAATAATTCTTGACGAATATTTCGGTTTTCTATTTGCTTTTGCTATCATTGATTTTTTTGCCATTGTATCTCCTATATCCGGTTATTTTTTCTCAAATGGAAAACCGAGCTTTACAAGAAGTGCTCGAGCGTCTTCATCATTTTTACAATTCGTTTTTATATTAACCTGAAAACCAAATGGGGTCGTGACGTCTTCATATTTAATCTCAGGAAATATAGAATAATCTTTAATTCCGATCGAATAATTACCTTGGCCATCAAATGACTTTTTTGATAATCCACGGAAATCTCTAACTCGGGGGAAAGCTACACTAACTAATCGATCAAGAAAATCATACATTTTCTCTCCGCGAAGAGTTGCCGTAAGCCCAACTGGCTGGCCAATTCTAAGCTTAAAAGCTGAAACTGCTTTTCTTGAGCGGTTAATCTTTGGTTTTAAACCTGTAATCTTTGAAAGCTCAGCGGAAATCTTAGCGACGGCCTTGTCATCTTCTTTAAAATCACCCACGCCAGAAGAAACTACAACTTTGGTAAGTTTTGGCACTTCCATAATGTTTTTTTTCGAAAGCTCTTTTCTAAGCTCGGGAATGATAACTTTATTATATTTTTCGACAAGTTTTTCCATTATTTAGCTCCACCTTCAATACTTTGATTACATCTTTTGCATATTCTGCTTTTCTTCTTATCCGAAATAATATACCCAACTCTGGTTGGTTTGCCACAGCTTGGGCAGACTACCATTGCGTTTGAAGCAAAAATCTTCTGGTTAATATCTATTATGCCACCCTGAGGATTTTTTTTGCTGGGTTTAACATGTTTCTTTGCTAAAGCAATTCCTTTAACAACTATTTTGCCCATAGCAGGAAAAACACGCTCAACCACACCGGTTTTGCCCTTATCTTTGCCTGCAATAACCATTATATTGTCTGATTTCTTTATCTTCATTTTAAACTACAGATGACTAATTTTACGAATAATACAGATTTAATTTTCTTATTGGTATTATTTGTCTGATTTGTAATCTGTCCTTTCTATAATACTTCCGGTGCTAAAGAGATGATCTTCATGTATCCTCTTCGTAATTCTCTTGGAATTGGCCCAAATATACGGGTTCCTCGTGGATTACCATTTTCATCGATTATTACTGCTGCATTCTCTGAAAAACTGATATACGAACCATCTTCCCGTGAAATCTGCTTTTTTTGGCGAACTATAACAGCTTTTACAACTTCTTTTCTCTTTACTGTACCTCGTGGAATTGCGCTTTTAACTGAAGCTGAAATTATATCACCGACTTTGGCTGCGTCTCTTTTTGTACGTCCAAGAACAGTAATACACTCAATTACTTTCGCCCCTGTATTGTCTGCAACTTTTAATCTTGTTCCCGGCTGAATCATTACGCAACCTTCCTTAATACCTTATACTTTTTATCTTTGCTGATCGGCTTAACTGAAACAATCTCAACAACGTCACCAATTTTATATTGGTTTTCCTGATCATCAGCTTTGTATTTTTTACTTACAGTATATTTTTTCTTGTAAAGCGGGTGTGCTTTAACACGATCGATTGAAACCACGACGGTTTTATCCATCTTGTCTGACACTACTATGCCTTTTTTTGTTCTTGTAATTTGGCTATTCATTTTCAGCTCCATATAGTTTTTCGACTGTAACGGAATTAATTCTGGCTATATTTTTCTTAATTTTATTTACTTGTGAAATATCATCCAACTTGCCTACCTTAACTTTTAAAGAAGCTAAAGCAAGTTCTTTTTTTATTTTTTTCAATTCTGAAGCAAGTTCGGAATCATTCATTGCCCGAAATTTCTTTAATTGTTCTTGTATTTTCATACTTCCTCCTTGCTAATGAATTTGGTCTTAACAGAAAGTTTGTGCTGTGCCAATCGCATAGCCTCTTTAGCAACAGGACCTGTAACTCCGTCCATTTCAAATAAAATTCTTCCAGGCTGGATTACAGCTACAAAATGATCAACTGCGCCTTTACCAGATCCCATAGGAACTTCCGGCGATGTCATTGTGACGGGCTTGTCTGGAAAAACACGGATCCATACCTCGCCACCACGCTTAATATATCTTGTCATTGCTCGTCTTGCAGCTTCAATCTCTCTGGCCGAAATCCAACCACCCTCAAGCGATTTAATGCCAAACTTACCAAATGAAAGAACGTTGCCGCGGCTTGAATTACCGCGATTTGATCCTCTTTGCTGCTTTCTAAATTTCATTTTTTTAGGCATTAACATGGTTTTTTCTCAGTTCTCAGTTGGAAGTAAATCAGTTGTAAATTATTTACCGATCTACCAACGACTATCTTATTTAATTTCTTTCTTTTCCCCTTTAAACACCCATACTTTGACACCGATTACACCGAATGTGGTATGAGCTTGGATATGCTTGTATTCGATATTATTTTTAAATACTGATAATGGGACTGTGCCATAAGAATTCTTTTCTGATCGGGCAATGTCAGCACCATTCAATCTACCGCCAACCACTATCTTAATACCCTTGACACCCGCTTCTCTGGCTTTTTCAATAGATTGTTTCATTGCTCTACGGAAAGGAACTCGTCGTTCTATTGCTGAAGCTACATTTTGTGCAATGATTGCTGCATCCGCATCAGGTTTTTTAACCTCTACTATGTTGATCTGAACTCGATTTACAAGTTTTTTCTGTAATAGCTTTTTTAATTCGTCCGTGCCAGCTCCACCGCGACCGATAATTACACCTGGTCTTGCTGAATGAATGTCGATGGTTACTTTATTCGCGTCTCGACTGATAATAATGCTCGAGACTGAAGCATCCTTCAATTTTGCGCTCAGAAGCTCTCTTATCTTTAAATCAGAAATCAGATAATCAGTATAATTCTGACCGCCAAACCAGAGAGATTTCCATGTCTCGTTGATCTTTAAACGCATTGATGTTGGATTGACTTTTTGTCCCATATTTTCCTTTATACGGATTATACAGATTTTTCTCAGATTTACAGATTATACAGATTTATTATCTGCATATCTGTATATCTTGTTGTGATCTGTATATCTGTATTATTATTTTGCTTTATTCGCTTTATTCGCTATTTGTCCTGATTTTTCTTCTTTTTTCGTATTTTCTATTACTGTATCGCTTAAAACAAGGTTTAAATGGCTCATTCTCTTTGTTATTGCGTCAGATCGTCCTCTTGCTTTGATTTGTCTTCTCTTCAATCGTGGGCCTTCAGAGCATGAGACCGATTTGATATATAATTTTTCCAGTTCAAGATCATTTTCTTTGCCAATAGCAATCGCTGACTTCAAAAGCGCAGCCAAAAGCGCAGCACCTTTTTTATTGGTAAAACTAAGAGCCACATAAGCATCCTGTGCAATTTCGCCTCTTAAACCATGCAAAACAGGTCTTACCTTGCGTGGAGAAACTCTTAAATATGAACTTTTAACTTTGATTTCCATTCTCAACAACAGATGACTAATTATACAGATAATACTAATATTCGTTTCTATTCGTAATTTGTATTATTCGTCTGATTTGTAATCTGTCCTTTCTTATTTACTTACCCTTAGCTTGCTCTTTAGCCATCTTGCCGCCATGGCTTCTGAATTTTCTTGTAGGAGAGAACTCTCCTAGCTTGTGTCCGACCATATCTTCAACTACAAATACTGGAAGATGATCTTTGCCGTTATGAACTCCAAAAGTAATGCCGACCATTTCAGGTGTTATTGTTGAAAATCTTGCCCAAGTTTTAATTGGCTTTTTATCGTGGGTAGAATTTGCTTTTGCAACCTTTTTCATCAACTTCTCATCGATAAAAGGGCCTTTTTTGAGTGATCTGGACATTATTTCTTTCTCCTACTTAAAACAAGTGACGCGCCGGCCTTCTTCTTGTTTCTGGTACGTGGACCCAACGCTGGTGCTCCCCATGGAGTCTTTGGATGAGACATACCGATTGAAGTACCGCCTTCACCACCACCATGTGGATGGTCGCAAGGGTTCATTGCTTTACCACGAACAGAGGGTCTTCTGCCCATAAGTCGTGTTCTGCCTGCTTTTCCGATTTTGATGTTATTGTGATCTCCGTTGGAAACAATC
The DNA here is from genome assembly GCA_041649155.1 of Patescibacteria group bacterium. Taxonomy (GTDB): domain Bacteria; phylum Patescibacteriota; class UBA1384; order XYA2-FULL-43-10; family 1-14-0-10-43-13; genus JAMCZZ01. Next base: position 10,758 of record JBAZNP010000004.1, read on the forward strand.
CCAATGGTTGCAAAATTTTCAGCCAAAACCTTTCTGACTTCGCCCGAAGGCATTCGAAGCTGGGCATATTTACCGTCAACACCCAATAGTGTTGCGAAACTTCCGGCACCTCGGCAAATTTGACCACCTTTACCATTCACCAATTCAACATTATGAATTTGAGTTGAAGCGGGAATATTTTTTATTTTCATGCGGTTGCCAATCTTAACAAGCGCTTTTTCATCACAAACAATTTCTTTGTCTTTTTCTAGATTAGCTGGGGCTATAATGTAAGATTTTTCACCTGATTCGTATTGAATTAATGCAATATGAGCGCTTCGGTTTGGATCGTATTGAATGCCTAAAACTGTTGCCTTTTCGCCCAAATGCTCAACTCTTGAGAAATCAACTATTCTGTATAGTTTTTTGGCTCCGCCGCCTTTTCGTCTAACAACGAGCTGGCCAGCGTCATTTCTACCGGAACTTCTCTTGATGCCAAAAGTTAAACTTTTTTCTCTTTTGCTATTTTTATCAAGCATAGAAAAATTAGTCACACTCATTTGTCTTCTTGCATTTCCAGTAGGTTTTATAATTCTTATTGCCATCTTGTTAGTATACAGTTTGACAGTTGACAGTACACAGCGTCCTGCTGTTATCTGTTATCTGTATTCTGTTATCTTGATTATTTCTTACCTTTTTCTTTAACCGTAACAGTTGCTTCTTTTGACTCTTTTACTTCTTTTTTTACTTGTTTTTTGTCTTTTGCATCTTGCTTCTTCTCTGCTGTTTCTGTTTCAAATAAATCTATTTTATCTCCAGATTTTAGAGTCAAAATGACTTTTTTGAAATCCGATCGTTTGCCTTTAATCCGTTTTGTGGTTTTGACTTTTCCTTTATAATTCATCGAATTAGCTGATAGCACAGTAATATTGAATAGGCTTTCACAAGCTTTCGCTACTGAATCTTTACTGGCGTTTTTATCAACAATAAAAGTATATTTGCCCTGAGCGGCATCGCTAAAACTTTTTTCTGATACTAATACTTTTTTTAATAAATTATTCATTATTCTGCTTTTTTGTCTTTAGCTGAAAAAATTTCTTCCAACTGCGCCATTGCACTTTTGGAAACAACTACGCTGTCTGAAGTTGTAAGGTAAATCATATCAAGTTTTGATGGACTCATCACCTTAACACCGGCAATATTTCTGAAAGCCAAATTTGCATTTCCATTTTCTTTAGATAGAATAACTGAAACTTTTCCCTCTGCCTTCAGGTTAGTTAATAAAGTGGCTGCTTCTTTGGTTTTTGGAGCATCAGCTTTATAATCTTCAAGCACAGAAACTTTTTTGTCTCTAACCAACTCCCCTATCAATCCAAGTATAACTCTTCTTTTCTCTCTAGAGTTAATTCTTTTGTGAAAGTTTTGGTCATTGTTAGGGCCAAAAGTAACGCCACCACCAACCCACAGAGGAGAACGGCTTGAACCCGCTCTAGCATTGCCGGTACCTTTTTGTTTCCAAGGTTTCTTACCGCCACCAGATACTTCGCCTCTATTTTTTGTGTTCGCAACTGGAAATCTGAGTGCTGAACGCAAATAGTTGATATATAATGTTGCAGCTTTACTTCCGACCTCAACATCGAAGATCTTTGACACTGTCAAATCTTCTTTTTTCTCACCTTTTTGGTTGTAAACATTTATTTTCATTGTTTTATTGTTTTATTGTTTTATTGTTGCTCGCTAGCAATACAGCCATACAGCAATATAACAATTGTTATTCTGTTTTCTCTCCAGCCTCTTCACTTGGCTGCACCTCGCTAGTAACTTCCTTCTTTTCCTCCTTAGCCTCCTTGTCAGCTTCCATCATTTTCTCTTGAGCCAATCTTTCCTCTTCTGCTGCGTGATCTACAATTTCTTCTGCTTTTTCGCCTTTTCCATAAACTTTTACGATTGACTTGTTTGCTCCTGGGATACTGCCGGCAACTAGGATGAATTGATCATCAACATCAACAACGCGCAAGTTTTTAACTGTAACTGTTACGCCACCAAGTCTACCTGGCATTTTTCGGCCCAAAACAACTCTTTCCGGATATCCACCACCGATCGAACCTGGCTGTCTTTTGTTTTTACTACCGTGGCTCATTGGTCCGCGAGCAAAATCGTGTCTTTTGATTGTACCAGCAAAACCCTTGCCTTTGCCTGTGCCTTCAACTGTAACTGTTTCGTCTTTTTTGAACTGTTTTGTGGTAACTTCATCGCCAGCTTTATATTTTTTAACACTTGTTTCTTTGAATTCGGCAACTTTTACAATCTTTTTGGCACTCCCGCCCTTATTGGGCGAGGTCTCGCCTTTATAGGCGGAAACTTGAACTGCTTTATATTTGTCTTTTTCTTTGTCCTTAATCTGAGATACAACACAAGGCAAAGCAGCAATTTTAGTTACTGCAAAACTTCGACCTTCATCGTCGAATACTCTTGTCATTCCAATTTTTCTACCTAATATAAATTTCATAAAACAACAGATTACAGATCTCACTAATAATACAGATGGCTAATATAACCAATATTACGGATAACTAATCAAACTAATTTGTCATCCTGAACCGACATAGTCGTCCCGAGCGAAGCCGAGGGATCTGCATCTTGTTTCAGGATCTATTCCTCAGTTTGTAGTCCAAGCTTTAGCTTGTGAATCACAGACTGAAGTCTGGACTACATTTAGTGGGGTGGTCGGGAAGGGCGCGATATTTCGCGTCCTTCCCGCTAGGAAATTTTGGCTGCCGAATGACACTAATCTTCTCTATTGTCTTAGAGAAAATACCTTTTTACAGGTTATGCCATTCGGCAGCGGTCGCCAAAGGCAACCAAACAGGTGGGCGACTATTGTCCAAGATCTTCTCAAAAAACTATTAAGTTATTGAAAGTTCGGTAGTCGCCCATTTCCGCACAGTTGCAGATGTTTCGCGCAACATTGTATGCGGACATTTTATATTGTCAAAGGTTTATGCCGTAAGTGGCAAGCAATAAATTGCAAATTGCAATTTATCAGCTCACTACTCACAAATATAGAATAGCCACAGACCCACCCCAATTAGTATTAAGTATTTTGTATTAAGTATTAAGGATATTTTGGAATTATTTATCAAATTCCTTTTTTTCCTTGATACTAGCTACTTGATACTTGATACTAGTTGAAACGGTATCTTTGACCCACATATTGAGGAACAAGCAATTGCTTGGTATACAAGCAGCTTACTACATTTTTATCTCAATGTCAACGCCGTGTGGAAGGTCAAGGCCCATCAGGTTATCAATTGTTTTGGAAGTAGGATTTAAGATATCGATCAATCTTTTGTGAACACGCATTTCGAACTGTTCTCTTGAATCTTTGTGAACGTGAGGTGATTTAATTACAGTTACGCTATGCTTCTCGGTTGGAAGCGGAACGGGTCCTGCAACTTCTGCACCTGAACGAATTGCGGTTTGAATGATCTGCTGTGCTGATTTATCGATTATTCGATAATCATAAGCTTTCAACTTAATTCTAATCTTCTGTTTTACTGCACTTTTTTCAGTCATATTTTTCTTAAGCTACAAGTTGCAAGATACAATTACCAAACAATATTTCAAATTCCAAACCTCAATTACCAAATATTTGGATATTGATTATTGAATATTGGAGCTTGCTTGTTTCTTGTCTCTTGTTTCTTGGTTATTTTAATAACTCACTAAAGATCCCTCCCCGATTGATCGGGAAAGGATGCTTCAGTAAACTATTTATTAATTTTTGTTACGACACCAGCACCAACTGTTTTACCACCTTCACGAATAGCGAATTTAAGACCTTCATCCATAGCGATAGGCTGAATAAGCTTAACTTTAACAGTCGCTGTATCGCCAGGCATGATCATTTCCTGATCAAATTCGATTTCACCGGTCACGTCAGTTGTTCTAATGTAGAACTGAGGCTTGTAACCTTTGAAGAATGGGCTGTGTCGTCCACCTTCCTCTTTGGTCAAAGCGTAAATTTCAGCATCAAATTCAGTATGAGGAGTAATTGATCCTGGTTTAGCCAAAACTTGACCTCTCTCAATATCTTCTCTTTCAATACCGCGAATCAAAAGACCAACGTTGTCGCCAGCTTGACCTTGATCAAGTTGTTTCTTGAACATTTCAACACCAGTTACAACTGTTTTTGTGGTCTTTTTGATACCAACGATTTCAACTTCATCGCCGATTTTAACAATACCCTGCTCAATTCTACCGGTTGCAACAGTTCCTCGTCCTTTGATTGAGAATACATCTTCAACAGGCATTAGGAAAGGCTTGTCGATCTCTCTCTTTGGTTCTGGAATAGCTTCATCAATTGCATCCATCAAATCTTCAATTGATTTTGAATAAGTTGCATCATCTTCCAAAGCCTTAAGAGCTGAACCACGAATAATCTTAGCGTTGTCACCGTCATATTCATATTTTGTCAAAAGCTCTCTAACTTCCATTTCAACAAGATCTAAAAGTTCTGGATCATCTACCATATCGCATTTGTTTAGGTAAACAACGATTGCTGGAACACCAATCTGATTTGCAAGAAGGATGTGCTCTCTTGTTTGAGGCATAGGTCCATCAGCAGCTGATACAACCAAAATTGCACCATCCATCTGAGCAGCACCGGTGATCATGTTTTTAACATAGTCAGCGTGCCCTGGACAGTCAACGTGAGCGTAATGTCTTTTTGCTGTCTCATACTCTTGGTGTGAGGTAGCAATAGTAATACCACGATCGCGCTCTTCTGGAGCGTTATCGATATCTTCAAATTTCTTCTCAGCAGCCATGCCTTTTTTAGCAAGGACGTGAGTAATAGCCGCGGTTAAAGTTGTCTTACCGTGGTCAACGTGACCGATAGTACCAACATTTACGTGCGGCTTGGTTCTTTCAAATTTTTCTGCAGCCATTTGTACTCCCTATTTAATTTATTCTTCGAAGCCGACTTATCGGCTGAGAAGTTCTCGGCTTTCACCTCGAACGATATTATTTTATTTATTTACCGATTGATTATAACAAATTAATATAATATTTGCAATATTTATTAGTAAATCAGCGAAACAGTTGTAACTTCTCAGTTTTACGGTATTTTACCGAGCACTGATTTACTGACAACTGACCACTTATTTACTTCGTTTTTCAATAATCTCTTTCATTACATGTGGTGGTACTTCAGCATAATGTGAAAATTCCATCGTTGAAGAAGCTCGTCCCTGCGACATTGATCTTAAATTGGTCGTATAACCGAACATTGAAGCCAAAGGAACGTCAGCATTTATAACCTTGAGATTACCCCGATCAGACATTTTGTGAACCTGACCTCTCTTTGAGTTAAGATCGCCGATAATATCACCCATTGATTCTTCTGGTGTAACAACTTCAACTTTCATAACCGGCTCAAGAATGACCGGATCAGCTTTCTTAAAACCTTCCTGAAACGCCATTGAACCTGCAATTTTAAACGCCATTTCAGAAGAGTCAACATCATGAAAACTACCATCATAAAGTTCAACTGCAACGTCAACTACTGGATATCCAGCAATGACACCCCGTTCCATGGCTTCCTTAACACCAGCCTGTACAGGATTAATGAACTCTTTTGGAATTGCGCCGCCAACAATCTTGTTGACGAATTCAAATCCAGCACCTGACTCTTGAGGGGTAATTTTAATCCAAACATGACCATACTGACCTCGGCCACCGGTCTGACGAATATATTTACCTTCTTCATTAACTTCTTTGCGGCAAGTCTCACGGAATGCAACCTGAGGTTGACCAACATTGGCTTCGACTTTAAACTCACGTTTCATTCGATCAACAATAATCTCGAGATGAAGCTCGCCCATACCAGCAATAATAGTTTGACCAGTTTCCTCATCTGAGCGGACACGAAAAGTTGGATCTTCCTCGGCCAATCTCTGAAGAGCAATACCCATTTTTTCCTGATCTGCTTTGGTTTTTGGCTCAATTGCGATATCAATAACTGGTTCTGGAAATTCAATTTTCTCAAGAATTACATGGTCATTTAGATCGCATAGAGTGTCTCCGGTTGTAGTCTTCTGAAGACCAACCGCAGCTGCAATTTCACCTGCAAAAACTTCATCAACTTCTTCTCTATGGTTTGCATGCAAACGAACAATTCGGCCGATTCTTTCTTTTTCGCCCGAAGTCGCATTATATACATATGAACCTTTTTTAAGGACACCTCTATAAACACGGAAGAATATAAGTTTACCAACAAACGGATCACTAGCGACTTTAAATGCCAGCGCTGCCAATGGTTCATTATCATTAGATTTAACTTCAACTTCCTCTTCTGTTTTAGGATTATGCCCCTTAGCAGCAGGAACATCTAATGGAGATGGAAGATAGTCAACAATTGCATCCAAAAGAGCGGATACAATAACGCCGCGGCCATCTCCGCCAAGCATTGGATAAAACTCACCAGTAATAGTTGCTTTTCGGATTAAAGCTTTTAGCTCAGCTTCTGTAATTTCTTCTCCGCCCAAATATTTTTCCATTGCAGCGTCGTCATATTCAACAACCTTTTCAATCAATTGCTCTCTATATTCTTTTGCCTTTTCGAGTAAATCAGCAGGAATTTCGCCTTCAGTTAAGGCCTTGTCTGTATATTCGTTATACATCAAAGTTTTCATTTTAACTAAGTCGACTACGCCCTTAATGCTTTGTTCGAAACCAACAGGGATTTGAATTGGGAAAGCGTTTTTAGAAAGCCGTTCCCGAACTGAGTCCAAACTTCTGTAAAAATCACCACCAGTTTGGTTAATTTTGTTGCAGAAAAACATTCTAGGAACATTATATTTATCAGCCTGTCTCCAAACAGTCTCAGACTGAGGCTCAACGCCCATTTTACCATCAAGAATAACAACAGCACCGTCGAGCACACGAAGAGACCGTTCAACTTCAACCGTGAAGTCTACGTGGCCAGGAGTGTCTATAATATTGATACGGTGGTCTTTCCAGAACGCAGTTGTAGCAGCAGAAGTAATAGTAATACCACGCTCACGCTCCTGTTCCATCCAGTCCATTGTTGCTTCACCCTCATGAACTTCACCGATCTTATGCACTTTACCGGAGATATACAAAATACCTTCAGTAACTGTGGTTTTACCGGCGTCAATGTGAGCAATCGTGCCAAAATTTCTTACTTTGTCTAATGAATAATCTCGTGCCATGTGAGTTCCTAAAATTTAATAAATGATATTTTTTAGTTAAAAACAAAAAATGCCCTCTTCAATAAAATAATACCACAATGGCTCTTTGCCTGTCAACCAAATTTTGTATAATAATTTGCGCTCACCTGATCCTACCAATAAACTACAAAAAAATCCTCTCCGCTACAACAGCAAAGAGGATCATGTTATTAACTTTTTCAATATTTAGTTTTGCCAGCCTTCTACAAGTTCGTCATTTTTCTTGATCTTATCCAGTAAAATAGCAACAGATAAGATCAAGATCGTAACTACTATTGTACAAATTGACTTGATAGTTACAGCACCCAAGGTCAATGAGCCCTCATACATCAACTTCCTCAATACTCTACCTCCTCACTGTCTTCAAGCGAATCAAAATTACTCACTCTGACATTTCGACAGCAAAGTCTTATTGCCGATAGGAAGAATAAACTAGCCAGTGCTACTGCAACTACGAACGGCCAACCGTGAGAAAAAACGCTGATGATAGCAGCAACTGTTGTTGCTATCATGCCTAATACAAGGTACTCTAATGCAAAACTTCTTATCATTCCTTTCATTACAACACCTCCGTGTAGCGTATTTGGAATGTTTTCTCTGCTCATGATGATTCTTTTTTCAAGCTTCACACATGAGAAGAAAATGGGGTGTTCCCGAGCGTTTATCACGCTCGGGAACACTGGTTTTAGGAAGCTATCCGCTCCGAACGATCACCAGAAGGATCCAACGTATGTGACCGCACAAGCGGCCGCTGCTTCTTCTCCTTCTTTGCGCCAATGACAGCTCCGCCGATGGCAACAACTGCTGCCAACACTGCCATTACGGCAGCTGCCCATATAAGGCAAGGTGTAACACATCCCGGATCAGGGTGATTTGGTATATCTTCAAACCAACCCAAACCTGCTCCGTAAAGAGTAACCGCTATCAGAAATAGCGCTGCTGCCACTCTAATGTGCTTTGACCAGTTATCCGGACAAAACTCTCTAATAAACGACTCTACCATTTTAGCATCCTCCATGATGTATTCGGTATATTTCTCTACTGAGTATTACCCAGTTTTGATTTTATTAGAGCGATAATCTGCTCAAGGCGATCCAGATTGACCGAATCGTTCTCCAACAGATTATAATATAATTATACCATATGCGATGCAATATGTCAATGGCAATAGGGCATCGCCCTGCAAATCATTGCTAATCTTATCCCCATTTTATACCTTTATCTGAAATATTTCATTCTAACAAAACTGTTCGCTGGAACAACAGAGCCTGCTGCTATCTCAAACTCATACCCTGCATGAACCACATCGACCTCTTCGCCCTTGTGGATTATTTTATCTAGTTTATGTTTAATAACCTGATCAGGTGTAACAATTTCAATTTCACTGCCTTTTGGTAAATAGTTTTTTGCTTCAATTTTCACAATTTTTGATTTATCATCATATGACTTAACTAAACCAACATATCCCCAATTCCCCTTCGTACGAGAAGTTTTATAGTTATTTGTATTCTCATTTGGCTTTCCAAAGTAAAATCCAGTAGTAAACTCCCGACTTGACGTCTTTTTAATTTCCTCAACAAAGAGTTTTTTGTTTTTTAAATACTTCTCACTTTGTTCGAAGAATAGATCGATCGCCTTCCTATACGCTCTGGTTATGATACCAACATAATAGATGCTCTTTAATCTGCCTTCAATTTTAAATGATGATATTCCAGCTTCAATTAGTTCCGGAATGTGATCGATCATGCAGAGATCTTTTGAATTTAGAATGTATGAGCCCTGTTCCTCTTCAACTAGCGGGAATATCTCGCCTTTTCTAAATTCTTCTTCTAAACCATACATTTTATACTTAAAACGACAAGCTTGGATACATGCGCCCTTGTTTGGATCACGACCAGTTAAATAGTTGGAAATCTGACAACGACCGGAATAAGCCATGCACATAGCCCCGTGAACGAAAGCTTCAAGCTCAATTGAATTATTTCCACCCTCCACTTTGTCATTCCCGCCCTCTTTATTGTCATTCCCGCCCTCTTTATTGTCATTCCCGCCCTCTTTATTGTCATTCCCGCCCTCTTTATTGTCATTCCCGCGAAGGCGGGAATCCAGAGCCTGGATCCCAGATCGAGTCTGGGATGACGCACAATTTATATCATCGCTGATGATTCCAATATCTTTCAAACTCAGCTCTCGCGCCAAAACAACGCGTTTAACTCCCTGCTTTTGCCAAAAATCTGCCGCCAATTGATTAGTTGTGTTTGCCTGCGTTGAAAGATGGATTGGGATATTTGTATTAGCTTTAACAAACTCGAGCACTCCAGGATCAGCCACAATAAATGCGTCTGGTGCAAGTTTTATTGATCTCAGAATATGTTGCTTAAGCGCTTCAATTTCGCTTGCATGAGGAAAAATATTAATAGTCAAGTATACTTTTTTGCCAATTTTATGAGCGTAGTTAATGCCTTCTTTGAGCGATTTCTCTGTGAAACCGACCTCTCTTGTGCGCATCGAAAAATCAGGCGTGGATGCATAAACTGCATCCGCTCCATACATAAAGGCAATTTTCATTTTTTCTATATCTCCAGCTGGAGATATCAATTCCGGTTTTTTCATAATAAATAATTATAACAGAAATTTAATAAAAAATGAAGGAAAAAGATGTCTTGCTCTAACTAATTCAACGCCAAATATGCCTTTATGCAAAGTTACGACGAATAAGAAGAAACCCTCTGTTAATCTTAGTGATGATTATGAGATCAAACGGATTTAAAATCGGCAAAGTCTTCGGCATCGAAATATTTATCGACTATTCTTGGTTTATAATATTTATTCTAATAACCTGGCTTCTGGCAGCACAATTTTTCCCTTCGTTCAATCCACATGCAAGTATTTTTACTAATATTATTCTGGGCACCGTTACTTCTCTACTGTTTTTTACCTCTGTTTTAACCCATGAGCTAGCCCATTCAATTGTGGCCAAACGAAATGGCATCGAAGTCAATCGGATTACCCTTTTTCTCTTCGGCGGAATATCTGAGTTATTTGAAGAGCCAACCAATGCTAAAATCGAGTTTAAAGTCGCAATTATTGGTCCTTTGACCAGCTTTTTACTAGCAGCTTTATTCGGACTTTTATATTTAATATTTAGGAGCCATGCAAATTTGATCAATTTTACTTTAGTCTTTTCAACTTTAGCCGAGATCAATTTACTCCTGGGTTTCTTCAATTTACTTCCCGGCTTTCCTCTTGATGGCGGCAGAATTTTACGATCGATCGTGTGGGCTATCAATAAAAACTTAAAGAATTCGACATACATCGCAACTTTAGGAGGGAGAATAGTTGCCATCACAATAGTTCTTATTGGCGTGCTACGAGGAATCACAACTGATTTCTTCGGTGGCGTATGGCTTATATTGATCGGACTATTTTTATATCAAGCTGCCGGCCAAAGCTATTTAGAGTTATTAATCCACATGGCTTTGGAAAAAGTAAGAATTAAAGAAATAATGAACCCGAATATTGTATCAGTTAGCCCGTTTTTAACTATAAACGATTTAATTGAAGAATATTTTTTAAAGTATGATTATATTACGCTGCCAGTAATAATGGATAACGAGGTAGTGGGCACAATCTCGCTTGATGATATCCGCAATAATTCCGAAGATTTAGAAAGCATGATTAGGGTTCATGAAATAATGAAACCAAATACAAACAACTTATATCTACAACAGGAAGATAAAGTTCTAAATGCTTTAAAGCAAATGATCTCAAGTAGGGTTAGTTTTGTTTCAGTACGCGACCACAATCAATTGATCGGCGTTTTAACACTGGACGATATTGCTAAGTACTTGTCAGATCAGAAGGTGATCTAAGTAAGTGTTCACTGCATCAGATTTTTTACTCTTGTCATCCCCGTGAAGACGGGGATCCACGATAGTAAAATCCTAAAACTATTAGTAGCTTCCCGCCTTCGCGGGAATGACAGCGAAAGGTCATTGATTTGAGTATGCGGAGGCTGAGATACATCGGTAACAAATCTGGTATATTGGATAGTTCAATCCAGATTAATGAGATAGAGTCTACCGATGAAAAACTTTAATATTAGCGCACCTAATGTCTATGATCCTTGTGTA
>JBAZNP010000005.1:0-21351 GCA_041649155.1 Patescibacteria group bacterium
CTTTATTATATCATTTTTTTCTAGTATTGATAAGAATTTTAAAAAAACCAGCATCTTGTTCGGACGCCGGCTTTTCAATCGTCAAAACCCCTTATTTTACTTCGGTTCAAACTTGGTAATCTGGCGGTGTAGTCGGGTTAAGTACCCGAGGCTACAGGTGTTATAAGGGTATTTTAGCACAATTTTAAGCCTCGCTTCAATGCATGTGGGTCGGGGTCTGACTTTCAGAAAATGCGACAAATGCGACAGTACTAAAAGATATTAAGATTCAAATATATTTACTTATTACCAGTAATTTGAGGTGCTATGTCCTCCATGACATAGTGGACAAATTGAGCTCCTAATCCAGTTAAAACATACGGTTTAGTATCTTCAAAAGCTGATTCTAAGGTAGAGCTACGCCCAGAACCATTTTGTGATTTTCGTTTTTTAACGAACCTGCCATCATAATCCGTTTCTCTTTCCTGTCTTATAACTCCGCCAGTACTTAAATCTCTAATCAATAATTTAAATAAATCAGCTTCGGCAGAGTCTTCTCTTGGTGTTTCGCCACGAATATTTTCCCAAATCGCACCTCTTGTGATACTAGGATTTTTATAAATTTCTCTTATGACGATAAAGTGAAATTCATGATATTTTTCCGTCCACTCTAGAAAAAGCCTTACAAGATCATCTTGGGCGAGGGTAATAACTCCAGAATTTGTAATTAATTTTTTAAGCATACCTCTTTTTTCATAAGTTTCAGCTTGGTCCCATTTTCTAAAAGTTGTTCTCACAAGTGATAGATATTCTGTAGATTCTAGCCTTTGGTTTATTTCTTCTCCAAAGGAATTAAATCTTTCAAAGATATCACCAAGAACAACACTTAATTCTTTTAATTTTTGTTCGTGTTCTTTGGCCCATAAAAATATTACTTGGTTAGTTTTTCCCTGTTCATTTTCTGATGACAAGGTAGCTGTAGCGCTAAGTACACTTCCAACCCATGGTACACCACCAAGGGCAGCCATTGCTACGCGAGCATATTTTTTCCATGAACCATCAGTAACCGCCTCAAGAACAGCTTGTTCTTGTTTTCCAACAATTGATATATTTGACGGTAATTCATTAAGATCTTTATCCATATTATTCTAATGCGATACCCATTTTACTGGATAGATCACCTAACTTATTTTTGTCTTCATCTAATTTTTTCTTACGACCATCGACGAAGGGCGGTAAATCTTTTTCAATCATTCCTATTCCTTGTTTTATATCTGAGTTAACCCATCCAACCCATTCGTGTATTTGTTTTTTTAATTCATTTACTTTGTTTATGGTTTGTTGATCATCATATTTAAATCCGTACCCTTTAATATCTATGGATAAGACAACAGAGTCTTGTGTCCATTTAAAATCATCTGGTGTCCAGCTCATCGAGAAAGTGCTTGTCCCTAGTCCCTTAATAATATCAATTGATGTGTTTGGGAGAATCGGGATAGTAACAAAAATTGTTTCATATTCAAATTGTTTGTCGTCATCATGGTCATAAAAACTTTCTCTCATGCGAGCAGGAACAGTCCTCATTTCTTTCTGATGTCGCATTGTCTCTTTACGCTCAGTATCGAATTCAATCGGAAAGAGACTGTCTCCAGATTTTGCAATTAAATCAGAAATAATTTTTGATGTTTCGGTACTAAGAATATATTCATCACTACTTTTTATAACCATATCTTCAATAGATTTCAAAAAGGCTTGATAGTAATCTGATATTGATGCTTTATTTCTATACATATAATTTTAAATTAATTTTTAATAACTCTAACAGCAACTCCGTTGACCATATAGCCGGAATTGTTTAAATCTGATTCGTGTAAAATAATCGGTGGAATTTCTCGTTTTGATTCGGAGGTAAGGCGGATTTCGTGTTTTTTGTTGTCCTTAAAAAATTTCTTGAAATTAGCCGCCTCGTCAATAATAGATAAAACATAGTCTCCGTTGTTTGGTTGCTGTTTGCAATCAACTATTACATAATCTCCGTCATCTATACTTTCCTTACTATTACCAACTTTTGCATTATTTAAAGAATCACCAACAGCTTTAATGGCAATTAATCCGTCAGGTCGCGATCTGCCAACAGACTTCTGGGAAATTTTTAAATATCCCTGAATATGTTCTTGGGCCAATTCAGTAGCTGGACCACAATTAGCAGAACCTAGTACTGGAATATTAAAAAAGTTATCCACAGTAAAGGCCTTTGGCTTTGATACCCTCTGCCTCTTTTTTGTGTCTAAATACAGCAGTCCTTTCTTCTTCAACTGCCCTAAGTGATAAATAACAGTTTGAGGGTTTGTAATGCCAAGTTCACGGCCTATTTCTCTGAAGCTCATCTTAGAAATATCCTTTTGTTTAGCCAATTTTATAATTTTTTCTTGGTTGTCGTTCATAATAATAGAAAGTGATTAAAAATATCTTTTTATTTATAATTTCTTAATAACTACTCCTAGTATATCAGAAGTGATTTCTAATGTCAATAAAAATCTGTTTACACTGTTGACACTCTATTTGAAATCGACTAAACTATAAGTATGGAAATTCAAAATAGTAACAATCAATTGGTGCACTGTGACTGTGGCACCCCAGTTGCTAAACGACTAAATAGTCGGAAGCTTGAGTTTCTTAAATACAACAAAGGACAATCGATTAAGTTGTCTGCCGAATACTCTGGCAATAAATGTGTTGTGCATTGTGAAAAATGCGGTCGAGACATCACTTTTTTAACCAATGAGATTCAGTTAGGCTTAAGTTATGCAGTCGCTCCCCTAAAAAGTTAGGGGCAGTAAATTGAAAATTTAATCGAGCATCGTTCGGAACGCCCGGACATACGTTTGTACTAAATAGTACGAGCGCATGTTCGGGCGTTTTTTTATTAGTATTTATTAATTAAACAAAAAAATATGAACAATCAAAAAATCAATATCGTTGAAGTTCCGATCAATGAACTTCGGGCATCGGAGTACAACCCAAGAAAGCACTCCAAAGAGCAGGCTGAGCAATTAGAAGAATCAATAAAGAGATTCGGTTTAGTCGACCCAGTTATCTGCAATAGCGCGCCAGAAAGAAAAAATATAATCATTGGCGGTCACTTTCGAGCCGAAGTGGCCAAAGAAATGGGCATGACAAGTGTGCCAGTCGTCTATGTTCAAATAGCTGACTTAAGTAAAGAGAAAGAACTAAATCTTCGCTTAAACAAAAACACAGGAGATTTTGATCTTGAATTACTAGCCGAATTTGATGAAGCGTTTCTCGCAGACATCGGTTTTGATAGTGAAGACTTAGACGACATTTTTCCAACAGAGGAAAATGTTGAGCAATTCGATCTCCAAAAAGAATTAGAAAAGGTAGGTATTGAAAACGTTACTGTACAAAAAGGAGACATCTACGAATTAAATGGCTCAAGATTAATGTGTGGCGATTCCACTATTGAGTCAGACATGGATACTCTTATGAAAGATGTAAGAGCCGACATGTGTTTTACTGATCCGCCATACATCTTGGATTACCTCAAAGGTAAGACTAAGCAAAAAGATGGAGTGACCACAGGTTTCGGAGCAAAGAAAAATAGAAGATATTTGGAAACCGATGAATTGCCAGAAAACTTTACCGAATTATGGATGGGCAATATCAGTAAAGTAGCCAAAGATAACTTCGCGATTATTTGTTACGAAAACTGGAAAAACATTCGCACTATTTGGAACGAAATGGAAAAGTATTGGAAAGTGAAAAATATGATCGTTTGGCATTTACCAAACAGAGTGCAGGGATTCTCGGCAAAAGGTAAATTCTTTAATAAGCACGATATCGCCATGATCGGTGCGACCGATGAGTTTGAATTGAATAAAGAGGATGAGAGTGAACTTCTCGAAAATGAATACGAAACAGCACTCTACGCCATAAGTGGCAAACCTCACTGGGAGTCGTATGAGAAAGGTAAGAAGATTTGCCCGACTGATTTTATTGAATTTAAATCAGCCGATGAAAAATCTTCGGGACAAGGTGTTATCTTTGGAACCAAACCAACAGAGATATTAATTCCATATATCAAAGTACTCACAAAGCGAGATGATTTGATCGTGGAGCCATTTGGCGGTAGTGGATCGACATTGATAGCGTCAATTAAAATGAATCGTCGCTGTTACCTTATGGAAAAATGCCCGACTTACGCGCAGGTAATACTAAAACGTTGGGAAAATGAAACAGGTAAAAAGCCGATAAAGATTAACTAGTATGATTGATGACCAAACAAAACAAAAACTGCTTAAAGAGCTTGAAAAGAGCGGTAATATTTGGTCGTCTTGTATTAAATTGAATATTCACAGGTCAACATATCATCGCTGGAAAAAGACAGACAAAAAATTTGGACGGTTGGCAAATGCAATGGAGCGACACGGGAGAGAAAATATGTGTGATATAGCTAAACACGCACTTATGATTAATGTGAAAGAAAAAAAGATGGACGCAATAAAATATGTCTTGAGCCATCTTGATCCGCCGTTCAAAAGAAACCAAACCAGTAACGTCGTTATAGTTCACAAAAAAGAATCTCCTCTGCTGAATATGCCAGTCAAAACACTAGAAGACTTATTTGACGATAATGCAGAAAGGACTCAACAAAAAAACTTGGAGCTTCAAAAGAAGTTTACTGAGTTGGGTAAGATAATCCCGAATAAGCCAGACGGTAATCCGATAGAACTTCACGAATTAATAAAGTACGAGGCGTATATAGATGATTGGCAAAGGTGCCAAAAGCAAAACAAATCTACTGGCACTGCGGACTCAAAGTCCGAGATGAGTAAGTTGCAAGAAGTGCCTCAAGAGAGTCAAAAGATTTCAGATAACTCGAACTCAAATTCTGCCATTCAGGACAAGCCACAGGATAGTAATACTTAGAAGTATGATACGAGGAAGTGTAATATTTTCCGTTAGCTGATTCTGTAGTGGTTGGAGTTGTAGTGGTTGTGGCTGAGGTAGTATCGCCATTACAAGTATCAGGCGACCATAATCCTCTCAAATTTTCTTGAGCTGATTTCTGAGACGCTTTAAATTCGGTTTGATACTTGTATGGCGTATTGTATGTATATTCGTGGGCATAACCCTGTTCAATCATATATTTATTGAAGAACAAACCGTCTTCACGATAAATGTATGCAAGTCGACGATTATATTTATCAAATTCGCCTTGGGATGAATCTTTCTCGATTCTAACTTTCTTGCCAGTCAATAATTCCTTAGCTTTATTTGAGGCTTCTTTACCAAAACACTGAACAGATTTTCTCGGATCAACCGTTTCGGGTGTATCCATACCAATAAGACGCAAAGTTTCAATCGTGCCGTTTATATTTACCTTAACTGTATCACCGTCAACAACACTTGAAATGGGATAATACTCATATTGTTGACTAGCTTGTACGACAGGAACGGAGACTGCTTTCTCGGGTTGAGTAGGTTTCGTTTCAACAACCTTAGGTTCAACTTTATTTTCTGATGCAACGGGACTTGAGTCTGCTGGGGAAGATGTAGGATCATTTGAAGTTAATGGTTGTGGAATTTTCGGTTGTTCTGAAATATTCGCTGGAGTCTCAATATTTTTCTTCTCTACTTGTGGAGCAGTTAATCCAATTCCAATAAATGAAAAAACTATCGCTCCAGAACAGACCAAAGCGATAGTTTTTCTTTTTGGGATTATTTTTATTACTCGTTGAAATAATGACGGCTTAATAAGTCCGACTATTAGAGCAATGATTGATGATAGTAATGTTAATAAAAAAATATAGGTCATATGGATGAAATAAAAAAACCAGCTTTTCAATAGCTGGCGATAGAGATACGTGGATACACAGAACCCCGCGCCAGCTAGACCTTACGGTCCCATACCAGTTTCCCGATATGACCCAACGAAGAGTCGCTGAACGCGGGGTTCAGTATCTTCGTTGGGTTTCCACACCATATCCGAAAGGAAATCTCTCGGGGTTAGGTGCCTGGCCTTCCGACCAGTAATATTAAATTGTTAAATACATTTTACCAGAAAACCCAAAGGATTTAAAGGTCTGCTTGTACCTTAGCTTAGATCATAGAATTTGTGTAATCGGGTTACCAACAGCTCGCGGTAACAATTTTTATACTAAATTTTAGGACTTTTTCGTCTTTCTAACCTATCAAACAAATAAGAAATGGTATTTAATATATCCAAACAGTTCCTGTCTGAAAAAACCTTTAACTCTTGAGCTTTTGTCAAACTAGTATGTCCGAGTGCTGGATTTCTAAAACCAGTTATAACTCCCTTAGATAAAAACTGATGTCCAAGATCAATGTTTTGCTCACTTTCACAACTTTTATCCGTTAATTGTATCAAGGATGCCCCGTCTTTTTTAAAGCATAAATCCATGAGTGGACAACCATCCTCTTTTGACCCAGACACTGACTGCACTTCTTCATTATAGATTTGAACAGCTTCTCTAGCGGCTTCTAAATATTTTTCACTAAAAAACTTTTCCTTAATTATTTTGTTTTCGGTTATTTTTTTATGTAAGCCAGACCACAATACAAAATCAGCATTTTCTGGTGCTAAACTATGTACAATTCCTAAAATATCGACAGTCTCTTTTTCTTCAATTTTTTCTGGATCATCTAATATCTTTATTACCTTATTTATATTTTCAACAATAGTCGGGTTGTTTTTATTAGTCTCTCTCCAAATAGCAGTATCAATACCGTAATTTTTCTTGATTTCCTTTACTGTTCTGTCTTTAACAAACTGCCTCCATTCCTTATGAATATGATTGGTTATTTCTTCAAGAAATTCTTTAAGGGGTTCAAGATTTTCGTCGTTCCAATTCAAACTACTTCTGTTTGTAGCAATTACATCGGGATGGAGATCGTCAATGAAATCAACTTCAAGCCACCCTGTTAAATACTGAAAAAAGTGACTTGAGCCTTGAACAGGAAAGGACTCAGGTACGCTTACAAGTTTTTTTCTTGAAAAAAGAGTGACACCTCTTAAATTGTTTTTGACTGGCTTATTAAATAAAATAATTTTCCCACTTATTTTATCTGCAAATGGAAATTTAGTTGTTAATCCTAGTTTGATAGCTTCGTCTGGAAATGACCACGAAAAATCTTCACCCCTATCATCTTGTTGATATCGGATCTCGTTATTAATTTCTTGAAAATCAGTTTCCGTGTCGTTTTTAATAAATACCTTAAAATCTTTATCAAAAATAAAATAATTTGAGATACTTTTTTTGAGTGAGTCTAAATCAAAATCAGATTTTCGGTCTATACAATTTAAAACTATTTTAGTTCCACTTTTTTGAGTAGTTTTTTCTACTGAAGAAGTCGGCTCATATGGTTTATTGTCAGAGGTTGATTGTATTTTATCCCAATCCATTTCAAAAGTAGTTTTCTCCCCATCTTTTATGGTTTCAATAATAGCTTTTTTGGCGACACCAAAAAAAGCGAGTTTTCCCAGCCCCTTTTTTCCAATTGGAGCCCTCTTTTCTTTTGTTTTTGTTTCTATATAGTCCCTTCTTTTTCTACCAATACGTAAATATTTTTCATTTACCTCATCAAAGCTCATTCCGATACCATCATCGGTGACCATGATTGTTTTATTCTCTCCTGTGCCATTCAATTCTATATGAACATTTTTTGCATAAGCATCATATCCGTTAGCGATAAGTTCAGAAATTATTGGTGGTAAGGTTGAATACAACTTAGCCCCCAAGTCATCAATGACTAAGGGGTCAAATGTCATATATAATTTTTTACTATTATCTTTTGTCATGATTTTTCAATATAGTTAGCCCGAGCTTCTTTGCATATAATGGCGGAACCGCGTTTCCAATCATGCGAGCTATTGATGAAACACTAGTACCTATAAATTTATAAGTTTTAGGAAATGTTTGGAGTGTAGCACCTTCCCTCAACGAAATTGGACGGTCTTCGTCTGGGTGAGCAAAACGTCCATTTGAGATACTAAAAAACTTTGTGGTGATAGTAGGGGCTGGTTTGTTCCAAGACATTCTTCCGTAAGTATCATTAAAAGAAATATTTCGATCCTTTTTCTTATAGGCTTCAAGCTGTAGGTTTGTGTTTGCCCAGGCTTCCCGGGAACCGCCATTCTTGGGGGTAAGTTTTAATCTTTTTATATTGTCTTCGCTAAGCCCTGCGGTCGTATGCATAAAACTTGTTGTATCTTTGTGACCAGCTGAAATTTTAGGAAATCCATTTTTAGTTCCAATAAAATCCGCAACGGTTGGGCATGAATTATTTGGTTCTGGAAAAATTTCCTTATCAGTAATTCTATTGGCAATTAAAGAGAATCTTTTTCTTGTTTCGGGAACACCATATTCATTAAGGTGCACGACCTTATAGTGAACGGCGTATCCTCTTTTTTTCAAATCATCTACAAACAGATTAAGTCCGCTCTCTTTTTGCTTATTTAAAATACCAGGCACGTTTTCAACAACAACATACCCAGGATTGTAATATTTTACAAAGCGATGAAATTCGTGGAGTAAATCCTTTGATTTTTCCGATTTATTTTTACTTGTACGGATAATCGTCCAATACTGACAAGGACTGCATCCAATCAAAATCAAATTATCATCGTTCTTCTTGATATCGATTTCTTTCGAAAGGTCTGCTTCTCTTAGCTTAGAAACGTCTGCGAGGATATATTTTGCTCCTTTGATGTTAGATTCGTATGTTTCTTTACATTCTGGATCAAAATCTATTCCAGCGATAACATCAATTCCAGCTTGTTGCATACCAAAACTCATTCCTCCCCCTGAGCAGAAAAAATCGATAGCCTTTAATTTTTGAACTTTATTGTTCAATACCATATGTACTATTTTATCATTTTTCCCTGATTTTAAACAGATTTAATTCCGCTTATTTTCAGCTCGTTTCTGATTTCTAAATAATCAGGCATCATTTTGGCGACCAGATTCCAAAACTTTTGTGAGTGGTTAAATTCTTTCAAGTGGCAAAGCTCGTGAACAATAATATAATCGGCTAGCCTCTCGGGAAGTAAGGCGATTTTGTAGTTAAAATTGAGGTTTCCTTTTCTTGAACAGCTACCCCAGCGAGTTTTCTGATTTTTGATATTAATCTTGTTGAATTTAAAACCGTAAGTCTTGTTAAAATATCCAATCCGTTTCTCAGCTAAAGCCAGCGCCTGATCTTTATATTCCGCATAATCTTTTTTAGTACCTTTCGCGAATACCTGCCCGGAAATGCTTTTGAAATAATCCAACTTATCAAGTATCCACTGAGATTTTCTAATTATGAATTGCTCAATGATATTCTCGCTTATATGTCGCGGAGCAGTTACCACAAAATTACCATCACAATAGATAGCCAATCTCATTCGCCTGGCTCGTTTGCTCACCTTTAGGGTGTATTCTACTTTCTTTTTGTGTAGCTCGATTTTCTTTTTCATAATTAAAATCGCTTAATAACCACATCCACCAATCTATTGAGATATTTATGGAAATCAGAAACCTTTATCTTGTCTTTATAATCCTTGAGAATCAATTCTTGCAAAGTTCTTTTTGCTTCCTTAAGAAATTCTTCTCTTTTAGATGAATCTTGCCAATTTTCATCAAGAACATCCTCAAGTCGTGCGGCCATTTCTTTTACAAACTCCTTAACAACGTCTTTATCAGATTCGCTAATAAATTCATCGGAGATTACAAATAGGCCGTATTCGCGGAGTGTGTAGCCCAGTTCTTTGGCTTCTTCTGTTTTTGTCTTGATATCGTTTAGAAGTTCGTAATATCTTTTTATTCTTTCTGCTAAATCAATCTGATGTTTTTCAAATTCTACACGGATAGCGATAAGTCGCTCGCTAAACTTCTTAAATGCTGGATGAGTATCAATGTTAATTGAAATCTCACGCTTCAACATTTTTTCAAGATTAAGAGCCTTCTCTTCTTCGGGAAGTTTGTCCAGTTTATTTAGAGTGGCTAAATCGTGGATATTTAATTCTCTGAAGTTTTTAGTGATACCCTCGTAATCAATTTTTTGCTGGATTAAACTTTTTATTTTCTCTCCATATTCAGCAAGTGAAAAAGCATCTACATCATCAATTTGAAATTCTTTTACAAACGCCAAATAGAAACTGGTAATCCACTCAAACTTGCGTAGATATTCCATCAAAAATGGATCAGGCGAGAGAATTTCAAACAGCATTTTTAGTCGACTGTATTTGTCTTTGAAGTATTGCTGTTTGCTTTGATTTTCAATAAATATCTTTAAGCATCGGCGCAGATTATCTATTGATGGATCTTCGATATTAACCCCGACAAATAGCTCCATTATTTCACCAATGACTTTTGAGAACTCTTCTTTAAGGCGGTTAATATCCACCATGGCGCTATTAACCACACTCTCATCAAAATTAAGAGCATCGTAGAGGTTTTTGGTTACACCGTAGTAATCAATAATCTTTCCGCATCCTTTGTTTGGAAATACGCGGTTTGTACGGGCGATTGCTTGAAGTAGGTTATGATCGCGAAGTGGTTTGTCCAAATACATTACTTGTTCAACTGGCGCATCAAAACCAGTCAAAAGCATATCGCAAACAAGCAAAAACTTAAGCGGATGATTTGGGTCTTTGAACTGCTCAATAATTTTCTCTCGTTTCTGTTTGTTAGTATTGTATTTCTTTAGGTCATCGCTCTCACTATTTGGATCGCCTGGAGAATAGACAACCTCAGACCATTCAGCTGGAACCAGTTTATCAAACAGCTGTTTATATTTAGCCGTGGCTTCTCGGTCGTAACAAACAACCTGTGCCTTGAATCCGTTTGGTAAAACATAAAGCTTGTAATGCTCAATAATATCTTGAGCAACCGCTTCCATTCTTTTATCCAACTTAACCAGAGCTTCTTTTTTGCCGTATTTTTTCGTAAGTAATTCTTTTTGTTTATCATTTAAATCGGCAGTGAGTTCGTTAAATTGCTGATCTACTTTTTCCTCATCAATAAAGAATTTAGAAAGGCGTGCTTCGTAAGTAACTGGCAAGGTAGCACCATCATCAATAGCTTGCTGAATTGAATAATAATCAAGATAGCGTTCTCCCTCTTCGCCAAAGTTTCTGTGAGTATTGAGAGTTAATTTATCAATTGGAGTTCCTGTGAATCCGAAAAAGAAAGCATCTTTAAAAGCGTTACGCATTTTTATAGCAGAAATACCCTCGTTGTCTCGATGGGCTTCGTCGGAAAGCACAACCACGTTTCCATCGATATTTTCTATCTCTTCCAACTCGCTAAATTTCTGAATAGTTGAAATAAAGATGCCTCGGTCGGCTCCTTTGATTTTCTTTTCAAGGTCTTTGCGTGATTCTACTCTGACGAGATTTTGTCCGCCCCAACTTTCAAATTCTTCGTAGACCTGATCATCGAGATCAATACGGTCAATCAAAATAAATACCTTAGGATTTTTTAGTTCGGGATTATAGCGAAGTTTCCAAGCTGTGAAAAACATTGTCAGGGTCTTACCTGATCCTTGAGTATGCCAAATCAAACCTTTCTTTCGCTCGCCATCTTGAACGCGAGCCACGATTTTATTAGCCGCATAAAATTGCTGGTATCTAGTAATTTTCTTAGTAACCCCGTCTTTCTTTTTCTCAAAAACGATAAAGTTTTTAATAAGATCAAGGATCTGTTTTTGATCAAGTAAAAAGAAAAGTGTGGAATCAAGCTCGTCTTCGAAAAGCTTCTTTTCTACTTGTGGATCTTCACGCCAAGCAAGGAAATACTGCTTCGGGGAATAAGTCGCTCCGTAGACGGTTTTAAGGCCATCGGTGGCAATATTAAGGCAGTTAGGCAGGAAAAGCTTTGGTGCAACTCTTTCATATCGCTTTAACTGGTCAATGGCATTTTCAAAGTTAACACTGCTGGAGGCAGTAGGACTTTTGACTTCAATATCACAAATTGGTAGGCCGTTAAGAAAAATCAATACATCGGGTCGGATATTTTCGGTTACTCCTTCAAAATAGAATTGATTGGTAACGACAAAGTGATTATTTTCTGGATTATCAAAATCAACAATTTTATAATCACGAAAATTGCCAGTGTTGGGATCTTTCAAATTAATACCGTTTCGCATCGCAAGCAAAAAGGCTTCGTTAGTATCTGATTTTTTTACTTCTCTTACAACGCTTTGCGCTACAGCGTCGTCAATATTGTTAATTTTCTTTACCGCTTCCAAAAGATGAGAAGTGATAACATACTCAGTTTCAAAAGAGCGGAGTTTAGAAAATTCTTCCGCAGGAACATATTTATACCCGAGTTTTTCTCGTATGAATTTTATGACGTGATATTCAATTGTGTATTGTTCGTTAAATTTCATATTATCTTATTTATATGTATGTGTTTTTTCAGCATTTCTTTTTCGTTTTCAACCCATATACCATCAAATTCTAATTCCCATAAAGATTGTTTCGAGATAGCGTTATCTGCCGACGTAATGAGTTCAAATCTATATTTTCCTGGGTTAACCATGTTTGGATATTTGAATCCTTCAACCTGATATGGTTGTACAATAATATCAAATCTCATTTGCGTTTCGGAGGCGTAGCGGCTAATATCACCAATATCACAATGTCTAAATACGCCAGTAGGAATACGCATGTTATTGGTTCTGTAATGGCTCCATGCTAAATTCATTGGTAAAAAAGTTTCTACAATTTTCTCATTTCCCAATTCATCTATTTTCCATAATCTAGAAATCATAACTTCTGTATTTTCTGCAGGCCTCCTTCCGATGTTTGTAACTCGTGCCCGTAAATAAATACAATTTTGAATAAAATTTCCTTTCTGATCATGAAGTTCTATTTTGTGGCAGTCGGGGGGAGTCATGGAAATATTTATTTCTAGTTTTGCCTTATTCCACCACTCTCTAATCCGATCCTGAAATAATGCTATCAATAAAGCGACAGCGATGGCTGAAAAAGTGCCAATGGTTGCCCAATCAAATGAAGAAGTATGATGCAAATCAAAATAACCTCTCGGTAGGTGTTGCCCATAAATAATTTGTTCACTAAATTTCATATTATTTACCATGACATTTTTTATATTTAATCCCACTTCCACACGGACATTTATCATTTCTTCCAACCTTAGGTATTAAATCTTTCGGGTCTTTCTTCTTAATACCAATCATTGGTCCTGTTCCAGCCATTACAGCAAATGGCTTCTTATCGCTGTAACACATTTTCTTTTGAGGATATTTTTTTACAAAAGTACGCAAAACCTCATGGGCTATTTGTCTCATTGCCGCCAGCTCAGCACCTTCTGGTGTTTTATGTTGTTGGTTATTTGCCGACCCCTCCCATCCAAGGGAGTTATTTTTAGCTAAATTAACATACTTCTTGTCTAAAAATGGATCAACATGTGAACCGCCATCTTTGTTTGCTACAGCAAGAACTATCTCTTTACGTGTAAAAGTACCATTATTTTTGTCGTGAAAAACAATTCTATTCCAATAATCTTCGTATTTGGCATATTTTGGTTTGCTACCAGGAATTTCATCTAAATACGGCACATAGGTAGTCTCATCGCTACTAATACCGATTCCAAAAAGTCCAGCATAGCTACCCAATCTTTTTACTTTTTCGTAATCTTCTGGAACACCATCAACAAGACATGAATCAAAAAAATCTGTGTCTTCCGAATTAAGTTGTGACAGCAGGGAGTGAGATTGCGGAGTTTTATGTAAGAGCACTCTTATAGAAGATGCGATTGATTTTGCGACTACAGTTTGTCCTTGATCGTATAAATTAGACAATGCACCCAAAAGTTCCAACTGTAAATCAAGTTGTTTTTGCAAATCTTCTTTTGTCTGTTGAATTTGGCTCATATCTTTACTCTTTTATTGCCACTTAATAAATCTTGCATCAGACCTTTTTTTAGGATAGTTAAATACTCTTTATATTGGGCATTTTCTAAGACTTTCACATCTAGGGTTTTGCAAATATTGACTATTTCCTCCTGCTCATCTTCAGGCGGAATTGGTATATAAATTTGTTCCAAACTCCTTATAGGTAATTGCGGTTGAGCAGAACCCGAGGCAACACCCAAGTATCGTTTTTTCATTAAAGGGCTTTTCATTAAGTGATACAAAAAAGATGAACTCAATTCTTCACAAGCTCTTAACAATATCATTCCAGAATTTATTCTTATATTTTCAAATGTTACTTTTTCATCATAGAAAGCAACATTGCCGACAGTGCCACGTGTTGTAAGCACAACATCGAGTCTCTCGAGTTTTCCTTTTTTTAGCAACTCATCTTTTTCTCTGGTAATAAATTGCATGTTTGAAAAAACGAAATGGTCATCTTTAATGTTTTTATTATTGAGAAAAAGGCAATATCCACCAGATGAGAAATCGGAAAGTTTTGGGTAATTTATACCTCGGTCACCATCTATCAATTGCAAGGGGGCATTTTTAATTGAAACTACAGACCAATCCTCTGGGATATCCCCAAGCTTCGTGCTTTTAAACTTTTTATGGTTCACACCTTTAGTAAACAATTTCTGCGTCAATCCGTTTTTTAATTTTTCCGTTTGTAAAATTATCTCGTCAGTTTTTTCTATTTCTAAATCGACAGTCGATAAAATTTCAGCAATTTTTTTCTGTTCATTTACTGGAGGGACAGCAACTTCTAAATATTGATACTGAGATATGTAATGCCTTTTATGATTAGCAATTTGAAAATTTATGGATTTCATCAACTCGTGAACAAATCTAAGGTCTGAATCTTCTTCCTTGGATTTTAAAATTTTTATAGCAGAAGATTTTATTTTAAATGGAAAATCAACAAATTTACTGTCAGTAGTAAAATCATCAAAAATTATTGCTGGAATATTTTTATATATACCAAAATCTTCATTTGTATATCCTAAAACAAAAGATTTATTAGCTGTGAGTACTGGGGTTTTGTTTTGCGGACTATAAATTTCGCTTTCAACAATATAATTATCTGGCCGCTCAAAATCAAGCAGATCACCAATCTGTTTTATTGACCACCCTTTTGGGGCTTGTAATTTTATCTTAGTGTTCATATTCATAGATACTTACTTTTTGATACTTTTCTCGTTCTATATATTCCACAAAAGTGTCATAAAAGAACCGAGCATGAGCTTGTGCATTTCCTTCTAAGTACACATTGACTCGACTTGAGCTTTGTTGATCTTGAACGCCTATAACTGGATATTTCTTAAGCCAGCTGTGTTTCGCTTCTGATTTTAACCGAAGCAAGCGTCGCAACATTGAATTAGAATATTCAGCGTAAAACCAAGCCATTCCCTCGTGAGGAGAAGAAGATGCGCCGTCTCGTATTTTTTTCAACACCCTCAAAAAGTCATCTTTGTCGCCAAAGAGCGCAATGAGTAATTTAATACCAGTGTCTATGCATTGATTTCTCTGATCAGAAAAAACATCTTTTGTATATACACCCTTTCTCACTTCGGGGAATGAATGAGTAACAGGCTTGTACAACTGACGGAGATTTATTTCTTCTATGGCAAAAGCTCGCTTAAGTACTTCTTCCATCAAGTTTTTTGTCACTCCACTTTCACTAAGAGACTCCTTTAATCCTTCATCATCGCACTTAACCTGTTTAAGTAGATTGGGGATACGCTCAGCGATTGCTTGTTTGTTGTCAAAATAAAATGGACGAACTGTAAAAAACTTATCAAAATATCCAAAAAACTCAGTTGATTCACCGTATTTGTGGTGAAAAATACTCTTTACATTTCTTATATCACCCACAATTATCACATGGTCGAACCCGAAGCCATTCTCCTCGTCTCCTTCCATGTGTGCAGAGAGCACATTTAAAATCCTGAATATGTGTTCGGGGTCAATACGTTCAAAATCGTCCAAAACAAGCACACTTTTTTTATCGCCCTTTAGTTCAGATATCTTTTGGCGAAGTAAATGACTTAAATAATCCGTAGAGACTGTGTTTGTATTTTCCTTTTCTATCTCTTTGAAAAATTCATCAACACCCTGTTTATCTCCAGCAAGATATTTTTTCTTAAATACCTGAAATTCTTTATCAATATCGAGCAAATCTTTCAAGGGTCGCCCAAGTCTACCCACTATTTGGAAAAAAGGATCAGGAGAAAGTGCTAATGTGTTTTCTCCTGAGGAAATAACTGATTGTAAAAATCCATTAAAAGAAGCTTTTTCTTTAAAAAATGCAGAAAAAAGAGATGCCCAACCACCAATGCCATTGACTTCACTTTTTTGGAACGCCGTCGGATTCTTTTTAAGAAGTTCTATAAGAACGTCATATTTTAAGAAATCAATAATATTTTCATTGCTTGTAATTTGATATCTAACTGGGAAAAGATGATAAACGTCGTATTCGTCTTTATGTTCTTCAAAAAATCTCTGAAGAAAGAAAGTTTTACCGACTCCAAACTTGCCCGAGAAAAAGATTCTCTTATTGGCTTCAATTTTTAAAAAATATTCAAAGTCCCCTTTAGGGACGTCAATCGGGATTAAATTTTCTTGTGCCATATCCATAAACTTAATATTTTAGCTCTCTTATGTATTCTTCGACCTTTTTATTTATTACTTCACGATCCTTTTCCAATTTTTTTAATTCTTCCCAAGCAACCTTAACATCAATAACTTCTTCTTGTTCAGAAGAATCAATATATTGGTTAATATTTAAGTTATAATCATTCTCGGCGATTTCTTTCATATCAACTACGCGAGCGTATTTTTCAATATCAGAATAACCATCGTATGCTTTTATGATTCTATTTATATCTTGCGGTCGCAATGAATTTTGATTTTTGCCCTCAAGGAAATCTTTTTCGGCATCAATAACCAAAACCTTATTCTTTTTATTCTCAGGTTTGTTTTTGTTGAGAATAAGAATAGCCGCTGGAATACCTGTGCCATAGAAAAGTTTAGACGGTAAAGCAATTACGGCTTCAATGAGATCATTTTTAAGAATCTGTTCACGAATACGACCTTCAGCACCACCACGGAATAGAACTCCATGAGGAAGAACAATACCTGCTCGTCCGTTTACATTCATTGATTTAATAATGTGTAAAACAAAAGCATAATCAGCATTTTTTTCTGGAGGCATGTCATACCCCTCAAGTCGTCCGTACTTATTTGTTCTGAAAATTTCTGATTCCCAATCCTTAATTGAGTAGGGCGGATTTGCTACGCAGATATCGAACGTTTGCAGATTACCGTTCTGTGCCAAAAATTGAGGATTTGCGATTGTGTCGCCACGTCGAATATCGGCGCTATCAAGACCGTGCAAAAACATATTAATTTTTGCGATGGCAAAAGTGCTGATATTTAATTCTTGACCATAGAGATAAAGCGTCTTGGCAATCTTCTCACCTGACTTTTGTTTTAGATAATCATAGGCTTCAAGTAAGAAACCGCCCGATCCAGCCGTTGGGTCATATATGTGATCTTTCTGATGTGGTTTTAAAATTCCGACGATGACTTTTTCAACTTCACGAGGGGTGTAGAATTCTCCGCCTTTTTTCCCGGCATCTGCCGCGAATTGCTTGATGAGATATTCGTAAGCATCGCCTAAAAGGTCAGAGCTGATATAGGTGTTACCGAAATTATATTGAGAAAAGTGATTTATAAGTCTTTGAAGTGTTTCGTTTGGGAAACGATCTCTGTTTGAAAAATCAAGGTCATCAAAAATTCTGTCCAGCTTTGGACTATTAGCATTGGCGAGTTTTTCAAAAATATCATTTAACTTTTGACCGATGCTTTCTGCTTGTTCAGTGACAACTGCCCATTTGCAATCTTTGGGAACTTGAAAGCGATGGTTATAATCAGCACCAGCGATTGTCTTGTCGTTATACTCTTTCATTACTGACTCATATTCTTCATCCCACACATCACTCATTCTTTTATAAAACAAAAGACCGAAGATATATTTTTTATAATCCGAACTGTCTATTTTTCCTCGAAGAATATCGGCACTCTTCCAAAGAAAAGCTTCGAGCTGGGGCAAGGTAAGTTTACTACCCATTTTGTCCACGATCGCTTGAATATCCTGTGGGCGATACTTACGGTCTTTGCGTGGGCCAACCCTAAGGGGAACAAGGGTGCCGTCCTTTTCCCAGTTTCTTAATGTGTCTTGGTGAATGCTAAAAATCTCTGCTACCTGACCGATAGAGAGTAACTCTGGCATTCCTTTAAGTTTTTCTTGTATGTCTTTTCTCATATTGTTTAATATAAGTCTATCAGACTCCAAATATAAAGTCAAGTGTTCATAGGTTTTCATAGGTCTGTATCGTAGCTTAAACCGTAGAATATGGGTAATTTACTTGTCTACAGCTTATCTACTCGGGACGCTCTGGACTCCTAAGGTGGGTTGCGTCATTCATTAGGTATATGAAAATAACAGCCCCCAAGGGCTATGAGGTGGCCCAAATACAACCTCAAACGGTCAAAGTCAGGTATTGCCTGTATGCCCGTAAATCAACGGAATCCGAGGAAAGACAGGTGCTTTCCATAGATTCACAGATAAAAGAGATGCTTCAGTTAGCCGAACGAGAATGTTTAGAGGTAGTCTGTATGAAGCGAGAAAGTCATTCGGCCAAGGAAACTGGGCAACGGCCAATCTTCAACGAGATTATAGATGAGATTAAACAAGGTAAATTTAATGGTATTTTAACTTGGGCTCCAGATCGTATCAGTAGGAATGCTGGCGACTTAGGGAAAATCGTGGACTTGATGGACGCGGGATTACTTCAAGAAATCAGAACCTACGGACAAAAGTTTTCAAACAACCCAAATGAAAAATTTTTACTAATGATCCTTGGATCGCAAGCAAAGCTTGAGAATGATAACAGGGGTGTGAATGTAAAACGTGGATTAAGAACAAGGGTTGAGATGGGACTATGGCCCGGCGTAGCACCACTGGGATACCTCAATCAAAATTTGATGGATAAAAAGTGTCAGGTAATTGTTGACCCACAACGCGCACCAGCAATTAAGAAGATGTTTGAAAAAGTAGCATATGAACATTACTCAGGTAGAAAATTATATAATTGGTTACGTCATGAATTGAATTTCTATACCCGAGGAAATAAACCACTAACACTAAGCGGAATATATAGAATCCTAGATAATCACTTCTACTACGGAACTTTTGAATCGCCCAAGGGTAGCGGTAACTGGTATCAAGGAAAACACGTGCCGATAATAACTCAAGAACTATTTGAAAAAGCTCAAGCACAATTAAAGAGAGATAATATACAGAGAGAAAATAAAGAGTTCGCCTTTACCAAACTGTTTACCTGCGGATACTGCGGTAGCGGAATATCCGCCGAAGAAAAATGGAAACAGCTTAAAGATGGTACACATGCTAAATATATCTACTATTCATGCAGTAGAGCGAGAGACAGAAACTGCAAGAATAAATATATTCGCGAGGAAGATTTGATAACTGAACTGCTTAAAATATTAGACAAAGTAAATATCAACGAATTAGGAATGCGACAAAAATTAGAAGACGAAATTGCCAGATTTAATATCTTCCAGAGATCGGTGTTGGGAGCAACGGAAAAGATTAAAAACAATCAAGATACTGATATACGAAACTTCGCCAAGTATATTCTCAAAGAGGGTGTGGTTGGTGAAAAAAGAGAGTTGTTGGCAAATCTTAGATCGAGAATAATTTACAAAGATAAAACACTGACTTTGATAGCTGAATAAAAAACAAAAACAGCGACCCATAAGATCGCTGTTTTTGTCTATAATTTTCTAAATATTTGCGGCTCGCTTAACCGCGCTCTCAAGTCCACTTTGATCATCTGTCCCTATACGATAAGTTTTTCCATTTTTCAGAATTATTTCAACCGCGTCAAAACCCGAAACATTATATATCCACATCTTTGGCCATAGCCATAATCTTATTCCCCAGCCACAATACCAGTGATTTCTTGCTTGCTTTACTGAAGCTATATCGCTGAGTAAGAATCTTTTCTTAAAAATTCCATAACCAAATTTAATCTTAAGATATTTTTCATCAATGGAGGCTGTTAGTGTTGCAAACGATGCAAGAACAAACAGAATTAATACCATTACAGAAGTAACGAGAAGATTTGTGCCTGAATCAACCGATGGTGGTTCAGCTCTTGCCATAATCTGAGCCCATGCAAAAAGTGCCAGTACGACTAGCGTGACAAATATCATCAGGTAACTAATTTGAGTGTGTTTGTATGAAGTCATAAATTTTTATTTAACTGTCTGGACTATCCGATCCACCGTGGCATCAAGATCAAAAGCCTCTCTTTCTTTTGCACAAGCCTTGCTTTGTTCTTCATCATAATTATTACAATTTGGATATTGCAAAGTAAAACTTACTTTTACAAGCTTACCGTTTTTAACAGTGGTGTAAGTGTATGACGAATACATACTACCAGCCGCGCTTTCGTTTTTGACATTCATACAGTAAGTTCTATCATCAACCAACCTTTGATAAGTTATATCCGCCAAACTACTTACTTCCATCGGCGTAGTTTTGCATGAATATGTGCCAGTTTTTATTGTGATAACCGGAGGCCATTCCGCGATACTAACATATTTAGCCAGCAGTTCTTTTGGATATTGAAATGTTATCCCATCATTATTGGTAATTGTCGTCCAGAGATTATTATTGGCATTATTGTTATTTTCGGAAATAGTCCAAATTGCATAAAACCGACTATATTGGCGTCTGGTTAAAACAATAGTTTTATCAGATGATTTATAAAAATAGCCTGATCCCATTTGATCCGTATATTCATATCCACGGCCTTTCATAAATGTTTCAACTGCCATGGGTCCGCCTTGGCTCTTGGTTAGATATTTATTATCTAAGCCAGACAATTTAACAATATCTGATTTACCAAAAGTTAGTTGAGTAACACCTTTAATTTGCGGCCAAGGATTACCTTCTTGAAAAATTACTGAGGAATACAAAGATAGAAAAATACCTGCAATTAAAATAACTGCGGAGACAAGTAATAATATCTTTTTATTTTTTGATGAATGTTCAAGAATCATAAAGATATTAACATTATAACAAAAAAAACTTTTTATGATAAAGAAAATAATTCGTCAATCGGGGTTTTTAACTCTTTCGCGATATTGAGCGCCAATTTTAGCGAAGGATTATATTTCCCTTGTTCAAGAAAAACAATAGTCTCTCGCCTTACCCCAGCTTTCTCTGCCAATTCCTCTTGAGTAATACCGAGTTTGGTTCTGAATTTTTTAATCTCGTTTTTCATCTTTGGAACTGTGTTTACTATAATATTTGAA
>JBAZNP010000006.1:0-13237 GCA_041649155.1 Patescibacteria group bacterium
TATAAGATATCCTATAACCACTAACCAACCTTGCCATGTTGAAGGATACCATCCCCAACCATATTTTTTAGCTTTAAACCAAATTTGATTCATACTTTTTATTATTAAATTGGCGGGCTAATCGGGTTAAGTACCTAAATTGACCTCTCTTTAAGAGCATTATATGACATTAATCAGTATATTACAAGCTTCAATTTTAAGCTCGTGGGTCGCTATAATATTTCTTCGGCTTACGACTAAAACGCAACAAATGCAACATTTTATATATGTTTTAATAATAAAAAAAGGCGGGTAATTTAAATATGGTATAATATATAAATACAAATAAATTAATAAGATATATTATGGTCGCAACAGAAAAATTGGAGGTATTTAAAAAAGTCAAAAAAGAAGCTGAAAAATATTTAAAAGAAATATATCCTGTATGGAAGGAAATAAGCAATAATATGCTTCCCGCTATACAAAATATAGACTTTCCAATGATAAGGAAGGTTATGGATTCCTATACACAGAATAAAGATACCGAAGATAATCTTCCGATGTTACAGCAGATACATAGCGAGGACTATTACAGTAACCAAATCCTTATATCAGAAATCAAAAACCTTAAAAAGGTTTTACAAAAAAGAATACCTACAGGAAAAGCCAAGAAAACTCCAGGCAAAATTGAAATAACACTTACAAAGTATGGAGAATTAAAACGAGGTAAATTCATTTGCGAAATGAAAACATCTAAAAAACGGGTGGCTATATTAAAGACTTTAAATCAAAAACCCACACTAACAGATGATATCCAAATTGAAAGCAATTCTCTTAATAATAAAGCTGTCAGAAAAGCTATTGGAGAAATAAATGCCAAAGCAGGATATAATCTTAAATTAAAACATCGTCTAATAGAATCAAAAGGTGAAGGATATTACATCAATCCTATCTATAAATTAATAAGGAAGTAGACTATACACCTTAAGTAGAGTTAATAAATTTCATAAAAATAGAGCTAAGTGCTCTATTTTTAATTGGTTAAAAAATCTATTTAAAAGGTACTGGGAACATGTGCGATTATTAAAATAGAAATACTATTAAGACATAAAAACATGTCACAAAACATAAATATCGTGGAAGTTCCGATAAATGAACTTCGGATTGCGGAGTACAATCCAAGAAAACACTCCAAAGAACAGATGGATCAACTTAAGGAATCCATCAAAAGATTCGGCATGGTCGACCCTATAATCTGCAACAATGCAGATGATAGGAAAAACATAGTAATTGGTGGACACTTCCGGGTTGAGGCTGGAAAAGAGCTCTGCATAGAAAAGATGCCTGTGGTGTATGTAAACATACCAGACGTTGAAAAGGAAAAAGAATTAAATATTCGGTTGAATAAGAATACCGGAGAATTTGATTTGGATTTATTGGCCGAATTTGACGAATCGTTTTTATCTGATATTGGATTCAGCACAGAAGAGTTGGACAACATCTTTTCAGATGATCCAAAAACAGAAATGTTTGATTTGGAAAAAGAGCTAGACAAATTAAACATCAAAAATATCTCCGTTAAAAAAGGAGACATATACGAATTGGACGGCTCTCGCCTACTCTGCGGAGATTCAACTATAGAAGAAGATATGCTAAAGCTCATGAATGGCGAAAAGGCAGACATGTGCTTCACGGATTCGCCATATATTCTAGACTATTTACGAGGAAAAACTAAGCAAAAAGACGGAGTTACTACAGGATTCGGAGCAAAGAAAAACAGGAGATACTTAGAAACCGAATCTCTGCCAGACAACTTCACCGAGCTATGGATGACAAACATAGCCAGAATCCAAAAACCAGACTTTTCAATAATTGCTTTTGAGAATCCAAAGAATTTAAGGACTATTTGGGATGAGCTGGAAAAACACTGGAAGTATAGAAACACGATAACTTGGCATTTACCAAATAGGGTGCAGGGGTTTTCATCTAAGTATAAGTTTTTTAATAAGTCAGATATTGCTCTAGTAGGAACAAGCGGAGATGTTGGATTAAATCTTGAGCAAGAAGATGAGTTATTCCAGAATGAATACGAGAATGCTCTGTTTGCAACTTCTGGAAAACCGCATTGGGAATCATACGAAAAAGGCAAAAAGATATGCCCGACTGATTTTATAGAATTTGTAGCAGCCGACGAAAAATCTTCTGGTCAAGGAGTTATCTTTGGGACAAAACCGATAGAAATATTAATTCCATACATAAAAGTTTTAACTAAAAGAGGAGATCTTATAGTTGAACCGTTTGGTGGTAGTGGAAG
The DNA here is from genome assembly GCA_041649155.1 of Patescibacteria group bacterium. Classification (GTDB taxonomy): domain Bacteria; phylum Patescibacteriota; class UBA1384; order XYA2-FULL-43-10; family 1-14-0-10-43-13; genus JAMCZZ01. The sequence goes on from JBAZNP010000006.1 coordinate 2,294, forward strand.
TACGTTGATCAGTGCAATCAAGATGAATCGCAGATGTTATGTTATGGAAAAGTGTGCAACCTACGTAGAAATAATTTTAAGAAGATGGGAAATAGAAACCGGTAAAAAACCGATGAAAATAAATGTACAGCAAGAGAGATAAAAATAAATTTTTAGAATGTTTGAGAACTATTCCCCTTATAAGTAAAGCTTGCAATAAATGTGGGATAGAAAGGACTGCTGTCTATCGATGGAAAAAGAAAAACAAAAGCTTCTCCAAGGAATTAGACATTGCTATAAATGACGGAAGAGAATCAATGTCAGAAATGGCAGAATCTCAATTATTCAAAAAAATAGCCGAAGGAGACTTCAAGGCTATATCTTTTTATCTACAGAATAACAATCGAAGATATGTAAAACCAAGACCAATCAATTATTTTGGAAATGTCTTAGAAAAGAAACTAGAAAACAATGTTATAGTTTTTAAAGAAATGGATGTCCTTGAATCATCTACTACTGGCACTGAGGACTCAAAGTCCGCGACGGAAAAGATGAAAGAAGATCTTCAAGAGAATCAAAAGACTCAAGATAATTTTCACTTAAACCCTGCCAAGCAGAACAACTCGCCGGATAATAATATTTAGAAGAATGATAAGAAGATGTGTAATATTTGCCTTGCGTTGTAGACGTAGACTCTGCTGATTGACTTGTGTCTCCACTACAAGTTTTAGGAGACCACAAACCAAGTTGGTTTTCTCTGGCATAAGTTTGAGCTGATTTAAAGTCTGATTGGTATTTATACGGCAGGTCATAAGTATATTCATTAGCATAACCCTGCTTTATCATATACTCGTTAAAGAATAGCCCGTCTTGTCTCCAAATATATACTAACATCCGTCCGTATTTATCAAGTTCGCCTTGAGTTGAGTCTGTTTCAATACGAACTTTTTGGCCTGACAAAAGTTCCTTTGCTTTGTTAGATGCTTCTTTACCAAAACACTGAACAGGCTTTCTTGGATCAACGGTTTCGGGCGTATCCATTCCGATGAGTCTTAATGTTTTTGTAGTTCCATCAATGCTTATCTTAAGAGTATCTCCGTCAGTAACGCTAACAACTGAATAATATGTGTGCTGAGGTTCAATTGTTTTTATTGTAACGGACTGATTATCGACATCTGTTTGAAGTGAGATATCTTGTTGCGATTGGTTTAAATTTTGCGGAACAATGTCTTCAACATTAATTTCTTCCTCGTTACCAGTATTAACGATAACATTTTCATCTTCTTTTATATCCTGAATATCTATTGCTATTTCTATTTCTTGAACTGGTTGGATTCCAGGAGCAGTTCCGCCGGTTAAAACAAAAAAGACGAGTGTTGATCCACCAAAAATCAAACCGACTTGTTTTCTTGTAATATCTTTTTTTGTAAAACGCTTAAAAAGAGATGGCTTGATTAAGCCTACTACCAAACAAATAAATGAGATAAAAAATAATAGGATAAATAAATTGGATATCATAATATTAAAACTTTACTTATTTTAGAGGATAAAATTACCCTTGTCATTCCTTAGCTTAATCCAAAGAAAAAGTAAAGCTATTTAATAAATTTACTCCGAATCCAGTCTTCTGCGTCTTTCATCAAGAGTTTCGTCTTCATACATCCAATAAAGAGTTCCTGCTACGTCATTTTTGTATCCCAATAATTTTTTAGCAGAAGCTGACAAGCTGGTAGTCTCACTATTGAGTTCTATTTGATTATCTTTAAGAACTTTGGCTTTTATAGCGTTATCTCTTGAAAAAGTGATTGTGGCTCCGATAGGTATATCGTATTTATTAAAATCAAATCGTGATCTTATCTGTTTTGCTTCTTCTAATTCGCTCTCTTCTTCTTTTGTGGTATTTAGAAAATCCTTTGGAGTAACGTCTTTTATTTGAACTTTACGAACTGCTGACACAACTCGTTCAGGATCTATTTTAAAAAACTCTCTTTCGTCTCGAACCCTGCGATCTGAAAATATTGAATGAAGCCACTTTTCTTCCTCTCTGGCATTTTTAACTTCACAAGCGTAATAACACTCAAAAGGCAAAGGGACTCCAGTTCTATCCAACTGCCTCATTCTTTCTAAAATAGAGTTATTAGTTATGCCAATTTTTACATAACCAGGCATAGCTTCGTTTGTTAAAATATATACGATTTCGTTCATAATTTTTGATAATAAAAAAACTAGCTTTAAAGCTAGTGTGTGGAGTATATAAACACTAAGCCACACGCTAGCTAGATCTTGCGATCCCATATTCCTTTCGGAATACGGCCCAATGACGAGTTGCTGAACGTGTGGTTCAGTATTCGTCATTGGGCCTTAAGTTTGCCATGCCCATAAATTGCTCTATGGGTTTAGGCGGAATTATTAAATTGTTAAATTATCGTATCACAAAAAATAATAAATTTCCATCTACTAATTTAACGAGTCAAAACAGACACGACTACGGAGTTCTTAAAAAGTTAGTTCTATACACCGATTTACTATCTCCCGATACCTCAAAAGTTCTGGCCCCCCAAATGTTATTACCGTCAACAATTTTCTCTTCGTCTCCTAATTTTTTGTAGCAACTATCCGTTATATAAACACAATAAGGATATTCTCGAATATCTGATAATTTTGCAGCAATACTGGGTGCCGCCCCAATCCATATCAAATCATTATTATTCCTTATACCGCTCCGAACCGCATAAGCCTTACCAGTATCAATGCCAACGCATTGTTTAATCTTTATATTATTTTCTTTAACAGACTTAAATTTTTCTGCTGCTTTTGGATTCAAAATTTTCTCAACACTCCAGAAGATCTCCCTAGCGCATCGACACGCATTTGTATTTTTGTAATCACCTATAAAAATACCCATCACTCTATCTCCGTCAAAACTTCTTATTTCTCCTCCATAAGCTCGAATAAGACGAGTTGATATATGAAGATAAGCCTTAATGATTTTAGCTGTGGTTTCCCATGGACACAGCTTAGCCAATTGAGAAGAACCGGCAAGGTCTGCATATAAAAACGTTGCGTCAATTTCCACTGCTCCATCTGCAAGCGTTACGGCTTCTGCTTCAGGAATAACTGTGCCATCTCGCTTGTCCCACTTTGTACTTAATATTTCTTCTGTTTCATCTTCCATAATTTCTGTCCAGGTCATATTTTTAGTTAGCTGTTTTTACCATAAATATTGTTAGTGCCCAAGGAAGAACGGAAATCAGTAATAAAATAAGTGCAGTTTTAAGAAAAGTAAACTTCTTGGAAATTATTAAAGAATTATTGTGAGTTTGCGCAAGTAAATCATCAAGATAATCTGTCTCGGATAGATTTTTAAATTGCTTTTTGAAATTTTCGCAAGTCATGTCGGCAATAGTGTTAAAATATATTAGGGAAGAATTACAAGAATTAGTTTTAGGATATTGGCCAAAATAAATACAAAGAAGGCTGGCAAAAAGGAACAATCCTGAAACAAAAAAGTCTAACGCGATAACATTATTCCAAACTACCACTTCACCAGCAACGCTTGCTAAATAAGCTATCATTGCAATTGAAACGCCGGCGATGAAAGAAACCCTCGCATCGTACCGCGCGATCCACTCAAGCTGCCGTTCCAGATTTTTTTCGGCACTATCTATTAAATTTTGGCCATTCATAATTTTTATTTGACTTAAAATTTATATAATCTATAATAAGTATATATCGAAAATAAATAGAAAGTCAACATGATAACAAAAAGGCAAAAACAAGTTTACAACTTCATAACAAATTACAGCAACAAGAAAGGTTTCGCCCCTTCGCTGGAGGAAATAAAAAAGCATTTAAAGTTGGCTTCGGTTTCAACCGCGCATCATCATGTTCAGAAGCTAAAAGAATTAGGGTTGGTCTACAAGGAGGAAAATCAGCCAAGGGCAGTAGCCACCAAAGAAGGGCTCAAAACAATTGAAATTCCTGTTGTGGGCAACATTGCGGCTGGCCAGCCAATAGAAGCCATAGAAACCGCGAATCCTGAAACAATTTCTCTATCGCAGGGCGAAGTCCCCTCTTCCGGCAAGCTGTTTGCTTTAAGAGTGCAGGGTGAAAGCATGATAGAGGAAGGAATTTTTGACGGCGATATTGTTGTTATAAAAGAACAAAAAACTGCTGATAATGGACAGACAGTCGTCGCTATAGTTGATGACAATCAGGCAACGCTAAAAAAAATATATCGGGAGGAAAATCGATTTAGATTACAACCGGCAAACCAAACGTTACTCCCATTTTACAAAACTGAAGTTGAGATACGCGGAATAGTTGTAAAAATAATCAGACAACTTGAACCTGTTAATGGCGACGACAGCGAATTGATCAAGGTAATTAAATCTATGCCGCCGACCACAAACGTTCACAGAGTTACAAACTCCGATGCAGATGATAAGGCAAAACCTTTTATACAATGGGTTGGGGGAAAGCGAGAAATGATTCCCCAGTATAAAGATTTAATTCCTCAAAAATTTAAAACATATTACGAACCGTTCCTAGGAGGTGGAGCGATGTTCTTTTATCTACAACCAGAAAAAGCAGTTTTATCCGACAATAATACGGAATTGATAAAAACATACGAAGGGGTAAGAGATAACCCCGAGGACGTGATAAAAATCCTGAAAGATTTGAGGGGTAAGCATTCAAAGGAATTATACATGAAGATCAGAGACATGGATCGAACGATAAATATATTCCATAAATTAAGCAATGCGGAAATAGCGGCGAGAATGATTTATCTTAATCAAACCGGTTTTAATGGGCTTTACAGAGTAAATCAAAAAGGACAATTTAATGTTCCAATCGGCAGCTCGCTCAATCGTCTTATTTGCGACGAACATACTTTAAGAAATGCAAGTAAGGTGCTTAAAAAAGTTAAAATTGAAGAAACTGATTTTGAAAATTTATTACGCGATGCAAATAATAATGATTTTGTGTATCTTGATCCGCCATATTATCCGGTGTCTGTATATTCTGATTTCAGTAGATATACCAAAGAGAAATTTTATCAGGAAGACCAGATGAGACTAAAAAAAGAGTTTGATAGGTTAAATAAGCTCGGCTGTAGGGTTATGCTTTCTAATTCCGACTGCCAATTTATAAAAGACCTCTACGTGGATTATAACATCCGAAAGGTTTATTCTGGGAGAACGCTAAACTGTAAAAAAGATAAGAGAGGCAAGGTTTCCGAATTATTAATCACAAATTATTAAAATGAGATTTATTGGAAACAAGGAAAAACTTCTCGACCTGATTTATGCAACCGTTATTTCAACTGGCATAAAAGATGGAAGTTTCTGCGACTTCTTTTCCGGCACATCAAATGTCGGCCGTTTTTTCAAAGAAAAAGGTTTCAGGGTAATATCCTCTGACATATTATATTTCTCTTATGTGCTACAGAAGGCTTACATAGAAAACAATGAGGAACCAAAATTTGAAAAGCTACTTAAAAAATTAAAGACATCAGATAGCACGTTGTTTACCTCTCCCTTCGACAAAGTCAGAAATTATTTAAATAAACTGAAAGGAATAAAAGGTTTTATCTATAAAAATTATACAGAGGAAGGAACAGCAGAAGAACACAAAAGAAGATATTTCAGCGTTGAAAATGGGAAAAAAATTGATGCTATTCGCACAACCATAGAAAAATGGAAAAAAGAAAAGTTAATAAACGAAAAGGAATATTTTGTCCTGCTGGCAACATTGGTTGAGAGTGTCCCCTTTTATGCCAACATATCGGGAGTATATGCGGCCTTCCTTAAAAAATATGACCCGCGTGCATTAAAAACTTTTGAATTAAAACCTATCGTTTTTTACAAGGGAGAAAAAAATCATAGCGTTCATAATAAAAACAGCATTGACTTGATAGACAATCTCGACGTTGACATACTGTATCTTGATCCGCCATATAACCAAAGGCAATATGCTCCCAATTATCACTTACTAGAAACAATAACCCGATATGATAATCCAAAAATAAAAGGCGTAACCGGCATGAGGTGCTATAACGAACAAAAGTCTGAATTTTGCAACAAAAACAGCGCACTGGTGGCGCTCGATAAAATAGCAAAAAACGCAAAATATAAATCCTTGATACTCAGTTACAATTCAGAAGGAATAATGCCGGAGTCAGAAATCGTTGCAACACTTTCAAAATACGGAAAGGTGAAAATAAACAACGTTGATTACTTAAGGTTTAAAAGTAATAGCAATGGAGAATCAAAAACCAAAAAAATAATTCAGGAACAATTGTATGTTCTAACGGCCTAATAGTTTTTTCACGACCTCTTTAAAACATTCCGGAGCTTCTTTGCCTAGCAAAAGTTCGCCGTATTCATTCAATACAAAGCTAATCTGTTTTTCTAAAACAGATTTTTCTTTACCGCCAAAAACCACAACGGTTCTTGCTATTGAATCCGGATCATAAGAAGGTCTAATGATTTTATTATCGATATACGAAAAATTCTTCAACTCTGATATACCTGCTTTCCGGGTGGTAAATTTCTTTCCCTCAACATCCACGACCTCATTTCTTTTTTTGTCATAGACAATCATATCCGGCAAAAAAATAATCATTTTCTTGTTGCCGGCCTTATAAAACTTCTTCTTCCCCTGTTGATATTTTGGAATAGCCAAAAGCTCCTGCGTTCTATGCACAAAATAGCTACGCTCTGCCCCACCATGATTGGCATATATTATTTCAGAATCCGTGTAGGCCAGCAAGGCAATATGCATAAAAATAGTTGCTACTTTTTCCTGAGAAAGTTCATAGTGCCAATAGCTCTCATGGTCGGTCGTTGCGGGAATTTTTAAGCCATCAAGCTTGATGTTTATTTTATTGGCAATTTGGATAAATTTATTATTCTTGCCTACGTGCTTCTGTTTTAGTCCGTGAAATGTAATAATAATATCTTTCTCTTTCTCCCACTTTCTAATACAAGCAGCTATAATGCTCAGTGCGCCAATGTTCGGATCGTGTGATAGTCCGCCAGATTTAAACAGTCTTCCAGAAACTTTTATTGAATTTGGTGATGCAGAAATTTTTATAGGAGTGTTACCGGCTGGAGGCATTCGCATTGAATTTTTAAATTCAATAAGCTCGTTTAAATTGGAAAAAGGCGTAAGCACTTCCTCGCTGCAAATTTTACCAAGAACCTCAACGCCTATAGTTTTCAACATTCGCATGCCAAAGATATTTGTCTGCGTTGGTTTCTCTTTCTGCGGGACTAATAAGTTATAAAGCATTATCTTCTTTATGTCTGGATAATAAAAATCAACGTAAACAAATTTACTGCAGCGCTGATAAACGCCAGTATTTCGGGATTCAGAATCATCAGTTTTTGTCTCTTCTATAGCATACAAGGGAACAGAGTTTTGGTCCGGCTCGGACTCTTGAATAAAAATAAGGAAATCGACGAAGCTTGAACTGCCACTGACCATTTTAATAAAAACGCTATCAATGCTTCCGCAGGTTATATTCTCAATTTTATATTTAAAAACAAAACGGTCATTTTCCATAATGGGCAAGATTCGTAGCTTGTCAGCGCTTATCGGCAACTTACAGTCAGAGGCGATCCTCCCCAAGATGACTTCAATTACGTTGCTCTTGGGCATTTCCTCTGTAAGAATCCAAATGTTTTTCATTAAAAAATCATATCACGGAACCGTAATTAAATCTATGCATGGCAAAAACTTTTAAAAAATTAACCCATCTTGTGTATTCTAACGGTTTTAAGCTTTTGACTTACCAACCTCTTGGGTCTGGACTAAAGGGTAGGGTTGCGTCATTCCTTGTAGTTGATGAACAACCAAAATATGGGGTTACAAGGGGCCTTAACCCAGCAAAAAATACAGACCCCTAAAGCAGTAAAATATGTGCTTTATGCAAGAAAAAGCACGGAATCAGAGGAAAGACAGGTGCTTTCCATTGATTCACAGATAAAAGAGATGCTATTGCTGGCTGAGCGCGAAAACCTTGAGATAGTAACAATGAAGCGCGAATCGCACTCAGCCAAAGAAACTGGGCAAAGGCAGGTGTTCAACGAGATCGTGGAGGAAATTCGGCAAGGAAAATATAATGGCATTTTAACATGGGCTCCGGACAGAATTTCGAGAAACGCTGGAGACTTGGGGAAAATTGTAGATTTGATGGATTCGGGTCAATTAACTGAAATACGTACTTACGGACAAAGATTCACGAACTCGCCGAGCGAGAAATTCTTACTGATGATTCTAGGATCTCAAGCCAAGCTGGAAAACGATAATAAGAGCGTTAACGTGAAGCGAGGATTGAGAACTAGGGTTGAGATGGGTTTGTGGCCGATGCTCGCTCCCCTGGGCTATTTAAACCAAAGAGTGATGGATAAAAAGTGTCAGCTGATTATAGATCCGGTAAGAGCGCCGATTGTAAAAAGAATGTTTGAAAAAGTTGCCCGTGAAGGATATTCCGGTAGAAAATTGTACAACTGGCTAAAATTTGAACTTAATTTTTATACTCGGGGGAACAAACCATTAACATTATCGGGAATTTATCGCATACTAGATAACCCTTTTTATTACGGTATGTTTGAGTATCCAAAAGACAGCGGAAACTGGTATCAAGGAAAACACGAACCTTTGATAACTCAGGAATTGTTTGAAAAATCAAAAGCACAATTAAAACGAGATCAGATTGTAAGACACAATAAAGAGTTTGCTTTCACCCGATTATTCACCTGCGGTTATTGCGGCTCAACAATCTGCGCTGAAGAAAAATGGAAAGTGCTAAAAGATGGAACCTCTGCGAGATACATTTATTATGGCTGTGGCCGAGCGAAAGATAGAAACTGCAAGAATAAATATATTAGGGAGGAAGAACTGATTGACGAGCTACTTAAAATTATCGACGTGGTCGATATCAATGAGCTTGGAATGCGAGCCAAGCTTGAAGATGAAATAAGAAGATTTAACAAACTGCAAAAAATCGTAAATAGCAGATCTGGTCAATCCTTGGTTGAAGACAATGAAGTAAATATTCGCCAGTACGCAAAATATCTACTCAAAGAAGGCAGTAAGTCTGATAAAAGGGAACTACTAGCCAACCTGCGCAGCAAATTAAGCTACAAAGATAAAAAAATTGATCTTTTATAAATTCTCGAAATACTGCTTATTAACGTCTATATTTCTTTTGCGATTATCCGCGATCCAATTTAAGAAAATCGAGGGGCTACTATATCTGCCACCAACAGTTTTAGAATAGAGAATATGGCAGTGTTTTCTTGTTCGGGTTAATGCGACAAGAAATTTTTTCACCTCAATAGGGGTTGGATTTATAGAATCTCTTGGTAATGTTCCATTTTGCATCCCCGCAATAAAAACATGAGCCGCCGATAAACCTTTAGCCCCTTCAAAAGTGGTTATTTTAACCAATGGTTTACTTAAATCACTACTAACTGCTACTCTCTCAGCACTTTCAACTTCAGATATATTTTTAACTTCTTCCATAATGGCGTTTTGGAAATCTTTGGAAATCAAATCAATCAATGCTTCCCCAGAAGTGCTACTTTTTATGATGTTCTGCCATTCTTTTGGTTTATCGAAAAACAAAATCAATCTCCACCACAGATTTGAACTGGGATCTTCTCTTAGGTTCCTAAGTACAACATCTCTATTTATAGACTCGAACTCATTTTCATTTTTTTGAATATCAAAATTTAAAGAATTAAGATAATCCTCTATTTGACGACGAAATGGGTTGGAAGAAATTACTAATGCCGTTAAAAATCCCTTTTCTCTTGATTCGCGGATATCAACATCTGATATACATCTTATTTGATGTTCTATATACTTTCCAAAATAATTTGCCCTAGGCGTTTGAACGGAAGTTTTAACAAATTCAATAAAAGGATACTGCTCGCTATCCACCCTTTTGATGGGGGGACAGTAGTCAAAATCTCTAGGGATTCTATCTTTAAGTATTTGTCCCTCTTCGCATTTACGCACAAAGTCTTTTGTTGCTTCAACTATAACTTCGGTACATCTAGTACAGTAAGGTAGGGGCAGCTTTTCATAGTTTGGATCAAGATAAAGAAATTGTATATGTTTTGGATCTGCGAGGCGCATTTTTTGATAAAGTGCTTGATCGTCATCTCCTGCAATAACTATCGGGCCTCTAGCAGATAATGACCTAACAAAATCAACTTCGAGTTGATTGAAATCTTGGAATTCATCTACGAGAATCAAATTATATGATAAATCTGATGACTGCAATTTAGAAAGAGAATGATAAACCCTAAACACTGAATCATCAAACCCTATGGAATTATAATAATTGCCACGTTCAAGATAAAATTTGGAGTGTTCGTTGACGAGATTAGATCTAAAATTGGATAAAAAATCAGGTGTTTTATCAGCATGAATAACTTTCCAATCTTCTTGGATAATATTTTCAATCTCAGGAAAATATTTAAAAGAATCTGTCAGTCCCCCTCTTAAAATCCCAAATCGGCGCAATAAATGATGACAATATCCATGAAACGTAAAAACCGAAGATTTCTCTCCTAAATCTTTTTCCAGATCATTTCTTAAATTTACCAAAAAGGTTAAAACGAGGACTCTTTCCTTGGAGAATCCTTTATTTTGAAGAAGTTTATTAAATGAAGTTGTTTTGCCCGCTCCAGGCCCAGCCACGATAAGTATTTTTTCAGACTGAGAATTAATCACAGATGCACTGCATGCATCTAAACGCGATAAGTGTTCCTGGTCGCTTTGTGATGGCATAGTATAATAACAACTACTCGGGTCAATCCGATAGTAAGTTGTGTTGGCGGAGGAGGTGGGACTCGAACCCACGAACCCCGTGAAGGGTTCCACTTTTCAAGAGTGGTGCAATAGCCGCTATGCGACTCCTCCAAAATTTTATTTTAATCAATTTGG